>SXSX01000110.1 GCA_005793295.1 Burkholderiales bacterium
ACCGGTCGTATTTGTCCTGCTCCGTGCGAAGCGGCGTGTACTTTAAACGTCAATGGCAACGCTGTCGGGATCAAGTCCATCGAACATGCCATCATCGACCGTGCGTGGGCCGAGGGCTGGGTTACGGCCCAGCCGCCCAAAGTGAAGACCGGTAAAAAAGTAGCTGTGGTGGGCTCGGGCCCTGCGGGAATGGCTGCGGCTCAACAGCTTGCCCGCGTCGGTCACGATGTCACACTGTTTGAAAAAAATGACCGGATTGGCGGCTTGTTGCGCTATGGCATTCCTGACTTCAAGATGGAAAAGTCCCACATAGATCGGCGGGCCCAACAGCTTGAAGCCGAAGGTGTCACTATCCGCACCAGTGTGATGGTGGGCGAACTCCCTAAAGGCTCGAAGGTCACCAACTGGGCGGCCCAGACCATCACCCCCGCTCAACTGAAAAAAGATTTTGATGCGGTCTTGTTAACAGGTGGCTCTGAGCAGTCGCGTGATTTGCCTGCACCTGGCCGCGACTTGGCGGGTATTCACTTCGCTATGGAGTTCTTGCCGCAACAAAACAAGCTCAACGCGGGAGACAAGCTCAAAGACCAAAAAATTGAACAAATCCGTGCTGACGGCAAACACGTCGTCGTCATTGGCGGCGGCGACACGGGCTCTGACTGCGTAGGCACCAGCACACGCCACGGCGCTCTGGGTGTGGTGCAGTTTGAAGTGATGCCCTTGCCGCCTGAGCAAGAAGATAAGCCTTTGGTTTGGCCCTATTGGCCGCTTAAATTGCGAACCAGCTCAAGCCATGACGAGAGCTCTGAAAAAGGGATTCTTAAACGCGAGTTCGCCATTTCAACCAAAGAGTTTGTGGGAGAAAAAGGCCAGGTCACTGGCGTGAAGACCGTGCGTGTGGAATGGAAAGACGGCAAGATGGTTGAAGTTGCCGGGACCGAAGAAATCATCAAAGCGGACTTGGTTTTGCTTGCGATGGGATTTGTTAACCCCGTGGCAACCGTTTTGGATGGCTTTGGTGTCGAAAAAGATGCCCGTGGCAACGCCAAAGCCACTACCGAGCTTGCGGGTGGGTACGCCACCAACACCCACAAAGTGTTTGCTGCGGGAGATATCCGTCGCGGCCAATCCTTGGTGGTTTGGGCCATTCGCGAAGGTCGCCAAGCCGCACGAGCCGTGGATGAGTTCTTGATGGGCGTCAGTGATTTGCCTCGCTAATGTCTTACTAGAGGCGGTAAAATTCCGTATGATCCAAAGGCTGGGTAATCTCCCAGCCTTTTCCTTTTATGGCCTCAAACACCGACTCTCCACTTGTTGAACTGAAAAACCTACGCTTCGGTTACGGAGAGAGGGTGATTCTGGATGGAATTTCATTGACTGTTCCGCGTGGAAAAGTCACCGCCCTCATGGGCGCATCGGGTGGGGGAAAGACAACCATTTTGCGGTTAATTGGCGGACAAAATACCGCGCAATCGGGCGAGTTGCTTTTTGACGGCGACGATGTGACCCGCATGAACCATACGCAGTTGTACGCGGCCCGCCGGCGCATGGGCATGCTTTTTCAGTTTGGCGCCTTGTTTGCTGATTTGTCTGTTTTTGAAAATGTGGCATTCCCATTGCGCGAGCACACCCATTTGTCTGAAAGCCTCATTCGCGATATTGTTTTGATGAAGCTCAACGCGGTGGGTTTACGCGGAGCGCGTGATTTGATGCCCAGTGAAGTTTCTGGCGGGATGGCGCGGCGCATTGCTTTGGCCCGGGCCATTGCCTTGGACCCTGAGTTGGTGATGTATGACGAGCCTTTTTCCGGTTTAGATCCGATTTCTTTGGGAACATCTGCGCGATTGATTCGCCAACTCAATGACTCGATGGGCTTGACCAGTATTTTTGTATCGCATGAGCTCGAGCAAACCTTTGCGATTGCCGACCATGTCATTATTTTGGCCAACGGCAAAATTGCGACCCAAGGAACGCCAGACGAAGTTCGTAAGAGCCAAGACCCTTTGGTTTATCAGTACGTGAATGCTTTGCCTGACGGCCCGGTGCGTTTTCATTACCCCGGTGTCAGCGTAGAAGAGGATTTTGGTGTGGGAGCGACGCAATGAACGGGCAGAAATTAGCAGATATTGGCTTTGCGATGCGCCGTCAGATAGCGGATTTGGGCTACGGAGCGCGGCTTTTTGTTCGTCTATTGAAAACCTTTGCCTCGAGTTTGCGGCGCTTTGGTCTGATTCGCGATCAAATTCATTTTTTAGGTAACTATTCACTCGCCATTATTGCGGTTTCTGGCCTTTTTGTGGGTTTTGTTTTTGGCCTGCAAGGGTATTACACCCTGCAGCGTTACGGCTCTTCGGAGGCCTTGGGCTTGCTGGTGACTTTGAGTTTGGTACGGGAGCTCGGCCCAGTCGTCACGGCGCTGTTATTTGCTGGACGTGCTGGAACATCCCTCACGGCTGAGATTGGTTTGATGAAAGCGGGTGAGCAACTCAGCGTGATGGAAATGATGGCGGTAGACCCGGTTCAACGCGTCTTGGCGCCGCGATTTTGGGCGGGGGTGATTTCGATGCCCCTGCTTGCTGCAGTTTTCAGCGCGATGGGAATTATTGGCGGTTGGGTGGTCGGAGTTTTGATGATTGGGGTGGATTCAGGTTCTTTTTGGAGTCAGATCCAAGGCGGCGTGGATGTTTGGAAAGACGTGGGTAACGGGGTAATTAAAAGCATCGTGTTTGGTTTTACAGTCACCTTCGTCGCTTTATTGCAAGGGTTTGAGGCGCAACCCACCCCCGAAGGTGTGGCCAGTGCTACGACGCGAACCGTCGTTGTCGCTTCCTTGGCAGTGCTCGGTCTAGACTTTATTTTGACCGCCATGATGTTTACGATTTAAAGAAAGGTGTTGCATGCAGCGCTCTAAAAATGATGTGTGGGTTGGATTATTTGTACTGATTGGTGCAGCATCCATTTTGTTTTTGGCACTGCAGTCTGCCAACTTGCTCAGTTTGAACTTTCAGGCCACCTATGCCGTGACGGCGAAGTTTGACAATGTGGGCGGGCTCAAACCCAAAGCGGCGGTGCGAAGCGCAGGCGTGGTGGTGGGCCGGGTTGAAAAAATTATTTTTGACGACAAAACCTTTCAAGCCCGCGTTATTCTGGCAATGCAAAGTCAGTACGCTTTCCCCAAAGACAGTTCTTTGAAAATTTTGACCAGCGGCTTGCTCGGCGAACAGTACCTTGGCATTGAAGCCGGCGCGGATGAAAAAATACTGACGGCCGGGGATTCCCTGACCAACACCCAGTCTGCCGTCGTGCTTGAAAACCTGATCAGTCAATTCCTCTATAGCAAAGCTGCTGACAGCACTGGCAAAGCGCAGGAATAAGCATGCGGATTTTAGTTTTGGGCTTGTTGGTTGTATTGCAAGCCTGTGCGAGCGTTCCTAACCCCAACCCAGACCCACGCGATCCTTGGGAGACTTTGAATCGAAATGTGTATGGGGTCAACGATGCCCTAGACCGCAGCGTTCTCAGGCCGGTGGCTATTGCCTACCGGGACGGACTTCCTTATTGGGTCCGCAAAGGCGTTTCCAACTTCTTTGGTAATTTATCTGATGTCTGGTCTGGTTTTAACCATGCCATCACGCTAGAAGGCCGTGCGGCTAAAGACAGTTTTGGCCGGGTCATTATTAACAGCACAGCGGGAATTTTAGGCGTCATCGATGTGGCAACAGATTTGAATTTGGAAAAAAATCCTGCCGATTTCGGGGTTACTTTGGGGCGTTGGGGCGTGAATCCGGGTCCCTACGTGGTGTTGCCTCTGCTGGGCCCCTATACGCTGCGCGAAGTTGTGGTCTTGCCTTTGGATCGAAAAGCCAATCTGGTAAATCAAATCGGTAATGAAAATTTACGCACCAGCTTGACCGTTTTGAATTTTGTGGATGATCGCGCCATCTACTTGAAAGTGACCGATGTGATGGACGGGGCGGCGTTAGACCCGTACTCTTTTACCCGGGATGCGTATTTGCAGCGTCAGCGCTATCGGCAGTTCAATGGCAGTCCGCCGGAAGAGATTGTCGTGAAACCCTAAAATATCCACAAAGGTAACAAAGGGATAAAAAATGGTTTTCAAACACAATAGCTGGATTCGGGTGTGGTCGGTGGTGTGCGCACTAGTTGCAAGCTTGGCTGTGCCTGGTTTTGCGCATGCCGAAGATGAAACTGCGGACGCATTTGTTAAGCGTTTGTCGGTGGATGTGCTCGACACCATCAAAAAAGACAAAGGTATGCGTTCTGGCGATATCGCCCGGGTGATCACTTTAGTCGACACCCGCATCATGCCCAGTGTTGATTTTCAGCGGATGACGTCATCAGCCGTGGGCCCAGCCTGGCGTCAAGCTACGCCGGAACAGCAAAAACGCTTACAAGACGAGTTCAAGATCTTGTTGGTTCGAACCTATGCTGGCGCCTTGTCGCAGGTCAGCGATCAGGTGGTATTTATCAAACCCGTTCGTATTGCCCCAGAGGATAAAGAAGTCATCGTGCGTACCGAAGTCCGCGGCGGGACCGACCCAATTCAATTGGAGTACCGAATGGAAAGAACTCCAAACGAAGGATCGGGGTGGAAAATTTATAACATCAACGTTTTGGGCGTGTGGTTGGTTGAAACCTACAAAAGCCAATTCACCCAGATCATCAATAGCAAAGGCATTGACGGTTTGATTGAGACTTTGGTGGCGCGTAACAAAACCAACACCACTGCTAAAAAAGGTTGATGTGTTGCGTTTGCCTCAGACCTTAATGCACCCACAAGCGCAGGGGTGCCTGCAGGAACTTCAGGCGGGGATGGCCACTGCGGCATCCCCCGTTGTGGTCGATGCATCGGCGCTGACTGCGTTTGACTCCTGTGCGCTTGCGGTGCTGCTGGCGTTGCGACGAAGCACTGCGCTGGCAGGCAAGGAATTGCGCTTAAAGGGTCTGCCCGAACAGCTGAAAGTGCTGGCATCGGTTTACGGTGTTCAAGACTTGATTTCAGACGCACCGTCCCCTATTGGCCTTGCGCCTTAAAGCTTAGGCTTCTGGGCGTAAAATTGCGCTCTTCATGCCTGCTATTTCTTTTCAATCCATTTCCAAAGCCTTTCCGTCCCCCAAAGGACCTGCAGGCGCTACTTTCCTAGCTGTTGATGGGGTCAGCCTCGATATCGAGGAGGGTGAGTTTTTCGGATTGCTCGGACCCAACGGGGCTGGCAAGACCACCATGATCAGCATGCTGGCCGGTTTAACGCGACCTTTTTCAGGGCGGGTCAGTGTTTTAGGGAGCAATGTGCAAAGTGATTTTGCTCAAGCCCGGCGTAAATTGGGGGTGGTTCCGCAAGAATTGGTATTCGATCCCTTTTTCAATGTACGCGAGGCTTTGCGCATTCAATCTGGTTACTTTGGCGTCAAGAACAATGACGCGTGGATCGATGAGCTGCTTGAGAGTCTCGGCTTGAGCGACAAAGCCGATGCCAATATGCGCCAACTCTCGGGTGGAATGAAGCGCCGGGTGTTGGTCGCCCAAGCCCTGGTCCACAAGCCCCCGGTGATCGTGTTGGATGAGCCCACTGCAGGCGTCGATGTCGAGTTGCGGCAAACCCTTTGGCAGTTCATTGCAAAACTCAATAAGCAAGGCCATACCGTTTTGCTCACCACCCATTATTTGGAAGAAGCGGAAGCCTTGTGCGGACGAATCGCCATGCTGAAGTCAGGCCGCATCGTGGCCTTAGACCGCACCAGCGAACTTCTCAAAGCGGCATCGAGCAATGTTTTGCGTTTTAAGGTCGATGGGCTTTTGCCAAAAAACTTGGCCGACCAAGCCCGTATCACGGGCCGTATCGTTCAATTTCCTGCGCACGATGCGCTGGAAATTGAAGGCTTCCTCACAGCCGTTCGAGAAAGCGGCTTGGTGGCCCAAGACGTTGAAATCCGAAAGGCAGATTTAGAAGATGTGTTTTTGGATGTGATGAAAAAAAATTCCGGACAAGCTAAACCAACTGCTTCCATCGCTCAAACGCAAGAGGCTTTGGTATGACCGGCTGGCAAACCCTTTTGTACAAGGAAATTCTTCGTTTTTGGAAAGTGGCTTTCCAAACGATTGCGGGCCCCGTGCTCACAGCGATGCTGTACTTGTTGATTTTTGGACATGCTTTAGAAGACCACGTCAAGGTCTATGACCAAGTGAGCTACACCGCTTTCTTGGTACCAGGCTTGGCAATGATGAGTCTTTTACAAAACGCCTTTGCTAACAGCTCGTCCTCGCTGATCATGAGTAAGGTGATGGGTAACTTGGTGTTTTTGTTGCTTACCCCCTTGTCCTATTGGCACTGGTTTGTGGCCTATGTGGGTGCGGCGGTGGTGCGCGGTTTGGTTGTAGGTGCGGGGGTCTTTGTGATCTCTGCCTTGTTTGCCAGCATCAGTTTTGAGCAGCCATTTTTTATTTTAGCTTTCGCCGTTATGGGTGCAGCATTGATGGGAACACTCGGTTTGATTGCGGGATTGTGGGCGGAAAAATTCGATCAGCTCGCAGCTTTTCAAAATTTTGTAGTGATGCCCATGACGTTTCTCAGCGGCGTTTTTTACTCTATACATTCGCTCCCTGCCTTTTGGCAAACTGTTAGTCACTTCAACCCATTCTTTTATATGATCGATGGATTTCGCTTCGGCTTTTTTGGCGTGAGTGATGTCTCGCCATGGCTAAGCATGAGCGTCGTAGGCGCATCCTTGTTGGCAGTTAGTGTGTTGGCCTTGTCTCTTTTGCGTAGCGGTTACAAGCTTCGAAGTTAATTTTTTTAAAACCACTATGACTGCTGACCAATTAAAAAGTTTGATCACCGCAGGGTTGCCTTGCTCGCATTGCCATTTGGAAGGCGACGGCCGCCATTGGTATGCCACCATCGTCTCCACTGCCTTTGAAGGCAAGCGCCCGATCGCCCGCCATCAGCAGGTCTACGCCACCTTAGGAAACCGCATGCAAACCGACGAAGTGCACGCACTTTCAATGAAAACATTCACACCTGCGGAGTGGGCGCAGCAACCTACCGCTGCGGCCTAAACACCATGGACAAATTACGCATTCGCGGCGGCCGTCCCCTAAACGGTGAAGTGCTGATTTCAGGTGCCAAAAACGCCGCCTTGCCCGAGTTGTGTGCGGCCCTTTTGACGACTGAGCGCGTCACTTTGCGTAACGTGCCTCGCCTTCAAGATGTTTCTACGATGCTTAAACTCATTCGCAATATGGGTGTGCAAGTGGAGCACGGCGAGGCGGGTATCGTCGCACTTCAGGCCGCAGAGCCGATCACGGCAGAAGCGCCTTATGAGTTGGTGAAAACTATGCGCGCCTCCGTTTTAGCGCTAGGTCCTTTGCTTTCCCGATTCGGCCACGCCAAGGTGTCGCTGCCGGGTGGGTGTGCGATTGGCTCACGCCCGGTGGACCAGCATCTCAAGGGCCTGACTTTGATGGGGGCGAAGATCGCCGTTGATCATGGTTATATGCTCGCTGGCTTGGAGTCGGGTCTCACCCGACTGCATGGCGCTCGCATCACCACCGACATGGTCACCGTCACCGGAACTGAAAATTTCATGATGGCCGCTGCGCTGGCCCAAGGCGAAACGATTTTAGAAAACGCCGCCCAAGAGCCAGAAATTTCCGACTTAGCAGAAATGCTGATTGCGATGGGCGCTCGGATTGAGGGCCACGGTACCAGCCGTATCCGCATTCAAGGTGTTGACGTTTTGCATGGATGCACCCACCTAGTGGTCGCTGACCGCATCGAAGCCGGAACGTTTTTGTGTGCAGTGGCGGCAACCGGCGGCGATGTTCTTTTGCGCCATGGGCGCGCGGACCACTTAGACGCGGTGATTAAAAAATTGCAAGCTGCAGGTGCAACGGTGATGGCAGTCGATGGCGGTATCCGTGTTCAATCGTCTGGGCGTTTGAAGGCGCAAAACTTTCGTACCACCGAGTACCCCGGTTTTCCTACCGATATGCAAGCCCAGTTCATGGCTTTGAATTGCATTTCTCACGGCGCGTCTAAAGTGACGGAGACGATCTTTGAAAACCGCTTCATGCATGTCAACGAGTTGGTTCGTTTAGGCGCTCAGATTCAAATTGAAGGCAAGGTGTCTTTGGTCGAAGGCGTAGCGAAGCTCTCTGGCGCTACTGTCATGGCGACCGATCTACGGGCTTCTGCATCTCTGGTAATAGCCGGTTTGGTGGCAGAGGGTGAAACTACGGTTGACCGTATCTACCATCTTGACCGAGGATACGATCAAATGGAAACCAAATTACGCGCCTTGGGCGCAGACATCGAGCGAACCCGATAGCCCTCTCAACTAAAGCGAGCCGACCATGATCACACTCGCCTTGTCCAAAGGCCGTATCTTTGAGGAAACCTTGCCCCTGCTACGCGCCGCAGGCATTGAGGTTTTAGACGACCCTGAAAAATCGCGAAAGTTAATCCTTGATACCAACCAGCCCGACGTTCGGGTGTTGGTCGTGCGCGCCACCGATGTCCCCACCTACGTTCAGTTTGGTGGAGCTGACATGGGTATCACAGGCAAAGACACTTTGCTGGAGCACGGCAGCGACTGGGGTGGCGCTGGCAATGGGGCGGGCCTGTACCAGCCTTTGGATTTAGACATTGCAAAATGCCGTATCAGCGTGGCTGTGCGAGCTGACTTTGATTACGCCTCAGCGGTACGCCAAGGCTCGCGATTGAAAGTAGCAACCAAATACGTAGCGATAGCTAGAGAGTTTTTTGCCAATAAAGGGGTGCACGTCGATCTCATTAAGCTCTACGGAAGCATGGAGCTCGCGCCATTGGTGGGTATGGCGGATGCTATTGTGGACTTGGTCTCAACCGGCAACACCCTCAAGGCCAACCGCCTGGTGGAGGTTGAGCACATCATGGACATCAGCTCTCGGCTGGTCTTGAACCAAGCGGCGTTGAAGCTCAAGCGCGAACCGATGCGAAAAATCATCGACGCGTTTGCCAGCGCAGTAGGAAAAGTCTAAAGTTTTAAAGTGCCCACATGCGTTCTGCCCCTCTCTCTGCTAAACCCTTGCGACTGTCGACTGCAGATGTGCAGTTTGAGGTGGATTTCGCAAGCCGCCTGCATTGGTCTGCCGACACCGACGCCGCTATAGAGCAGCGCGTGGCCGACATCCTGGCCGATGTGAAGCAGCGCGGTGACGCGGCGGTTTTGGATTACACCCAACGCTTTGACGGCCTTCAAGCGCCTAACGTGAAAGCGCTGGAGATCACCCAAACTGAGTTACAAGCCGCACTCGACAACCTGCCCAAAGCACAGCGCGACGCTCTGCAAGCCGCTGCTGCCCGTGTGCGCCAATTCCACGAAGCGCAAAAAAAAGCGTCGGGCGAAAGTTGGTCTTACCGCGACGAAGACGGCACGCTGCTGGGCCAAAAAGTTATCCCGCTCGACCGCGTGGGTATTTATGTGCCCGGTGGCAAAGCCGCTTACCCATCCTCGGTGTTGATGAACGCGATTCCGGCCCATGTGGCGGGTGTTGAAGAAATCATCATGGTGGTGCCTACCCCGCAAGGCGTGCGCAACCCGCTGGTGCTGGCCGCCGCTTGTGTGGCCGGTGTGAGTCGCGCCTTCACCGTGGGCGGCGCACAAGCGGTTGCGGCTCTCGCTTATGGCACGGCCACCATTCCCAAAGTAGACAAGATCACCGGCCCGGGCAACGCCTATGTGGCTAGCGCCAAAAAACGTGTGTTCGGTACGGTGGGCATCGACATGATCGCGGGCCCCAGCGAAATCTTGGTCTTGGCCGATGGCACCACGCCCGCCGAATGGGTGGCAATGGACCTCTTCAGTCAGGCCGAGCACGACGAACTCGCGCAAAGCATTTTGTTGTGCCCTGATGCCGCGTACATCGCCGAAGTTCAGGCCGCCATCGACCGCCTGCTGCCCGAGATGCCGCGCCGCGAAATCATCGCCAAGAGCTTGAACGACCGGGGCGCTTTGATCCTGACCCGCAACATGGAAGAAGCCTGCGCTATGAGCAACCGCATCGCACCCGAACACCTCGAAGTCTCCAGCCGCGACCCGAACCGTTGGGAGCCGCTGTTGCGCCACGCAGGTGCGATCTTTTTGGGAGCCTTCACCAGCGAGTCGTTGGGCGACTACTGTGCTGGCCCCAACCATGTGCTGCCCACCAGCGGCACGGCGCGTTTCTCGTCCCCACTAGGTGTATACGATTTCCAAAAGCGAAGTAGCCTCATCGAAGTCAGTCAAAAAGGCGCTCAAACGCTGGGCCGCATAGCCTCCGAGTTGGCCTATGGCGAAGGCTTGCAAGCCCACGCCCGCGCCGCCGAGATGCGCCTCAACCCAGTGCCCCCGATGCGAGATTCGAAATGAGCACTGTCAATCCTTCATTGATGCATCGTATTCGCCAAGACGTGCAGTCCATGCACGCCTACGCTATTCAGGATTCGGCGGGTATGGTCAAGCTCGACGCGATGGAAAACCCGCACCGCCTAAACGCTGATTTGCAAAAAGCTTTAGGCGAACGTTTAGGCGCGCTGACGTTGAACCGCTACCCCGGCGAACGCGTGAACGAACTGCGCCGCGCCCTAGCTGCTTATGCAGGCATGCCCGAAGGCTTTGACATCATGCTGGGCAACGGTTCTGACGAATTGATCTCCTTGCTGGCCATGGCTTGCGACGTTCCTGGCGCTTCCATCCTGTCGCCTTTGCCCGGCTTCGTCATGTATGCCATGAGCGCCCAGCTACAAGGCCTAGCCTTTCACGGTGTGCCGCTCACCGCCGACTTTGAACTCGACGAAGCCGCCATGTTGGCTGCGATTTCTGAGCACAAGCCGTCCATCGTCTACTTGGCTTACCCCAACAACCCCACGGGCAACCTGTGGAACGACGATACGATCGAGAAGATCGTCCTGGCCCAAGGTGCACAAGGCGGCCTGGTGGTGATGGACGAGGCCTACCAGCCCTTTGCCAGCCGCAGCTACATCGACCGCATCACGCGCCACTCTCATGTCATGCTCATGCGAACGCTCAGTAAATTTGGCCTTGCCGGTGTGCGCTTAGGCTACATGATTGGCCCCAAGGCTTTGGTGGCCGAGATCGACAAAGTGCGCCCGCCCTACAACATCAGCGTGCTCAACGCGGAGTGCGCCCTGTTCGCGCTGGAGCATGCCGAGGTGTTTGCCGCGCAAGCCAAAGACCTGCGCGAGCAACGTGCCCGTCTCTTGAAAGAGCTGGCCGCCATGTCCGGTGTAAAGCCTTTTCCCAGCGAAGCCAACATGATCTTGGTTCGGGTGCCCGATGCCGCCAAAACCTTTGAAGGTTTAAAAGCCCAAGGTGTGCTAATCAAGAACGTTTCTAAAATGCACCCGTTACTGGCAAACTGTTTGCGTTTGACGGTTGGAACTGCCCAAGAAAATACCCAGCTGCTTGCAGCAATGAAGGCCTCTGTATGACTCTGTCCCATTCTCCTGAACCGCGTATTTCTGAAGTCACGCGCAACACGGCTGAAACCCGTATTCGCGTCAAAGTCAATCTTGACGGAACCGGGTTGTCCAAACTGTCTACGGGCATTGGCTTTTTTGACCATATGCTCGACCAAATTTCCCGCCACGGTTTGATCGATTTAGAAATTCATGCCGAAGGCGATTTGCATATTGATGGCCACCACACCGTAGAAGACGTGGGTATCGCCTTGGGCCAAGCGGTTTTGAAAGCGCTGGGAGACAAAAAAGGAATCCGTCGCTACGGGCACGCGTATGTGCCGCTGGATGAAGCATTGTCTCGTGTGGTGATGGACCTCTCCGGGCGTCCTGGTTTAGAAATGCACGTCCCCTTTAAAAGCGGGATGGTCGGCGCGTTTGATACCCAGCTCGCCCATGAATTTTTCCAAGGCTTTGTGAACCAAGCGGGTGTCACCCTGCATATCGACAACCTCAAAGGCGAAAACGCCCACCACCAAGCTGAAACCGTATTCAAGGCTTTCGCCCGCGCATTGCGCAGCGCCATCGAATTAGACCCCCGTGCCTTGGGCACGATTCCTTCGACCAAGGGTTCTCTCTAACGATGAAAACGGTGGCGATAGTGGATTACGGAATGGGTAATCTGCGCTCGGTAACGCAAGCAGTCCTGCATGCCGCACAAGGCGAAGGGGTCGAAACGGTCTGGGCCCGAACGCCTGAAGAGGTCATGGCCGCAGAGCGGGTGGTTTTGCCAGGCCAAGGCGGGATGCGCGACTGCATGCGCGAGCTACACGACTCCGGCATGTTGCCCGCGGTTTTACATGCGGCTGCGAATAAACCGTTAATGGGAGTCTGCGTTGGAATGCAAATGCTGCTGGATCACAGCGAAGAATTGGACACCCCGTGTTTAGGCCTGGTCGCTGGAAAGGTTGTTAAATTTGAGCTCGAAGGCCAGATTCAGCCCGATGGCAGCCGCTACAAAGTTCCCCAAATGGGTTGGAACCAAGTGTGGCAAAGCGCTCCCGGCGGGACCAAACACCCTGTCTGGGGCGACGTCCCGGATGGGAGCCACTTTTACTTTGTCCACAGTTATTACGCCCGTCCGTTGGAAGTTCGCCACACTGCAGGCGAAACGGACTACGGTTCCCGCTTTACCTCGGCCATTGCGCGCGATAATATTTTCGCAACCCAATTCCACCCTGAAAAAAGCGCCCAACAAGGTTTAGCCCTATACCGTAACTTTTTGCGATGGAATCCCTGAGCCTCTATCTAGCGCCGTTGCACACCATTGGCTCAACGCCCCATTCAATTTCCTTTACCCTTTTTCACCACCCACTGCCAAAGCACCATGCTGTTAATTCCTGCGATTGACCTTAAAGACGGCCACTGTGTTCGCCTCAAACAAGGCGATATGGACCAATCCACCACCTTCGGCGAAGACCCCGCGGTCATGGCCCGCAGTTGGGTTGACAAAGGGGCGCGGCGTTTGCATTTGGTCGATCTCAACGGAGCATTCGCGGGTCATCCTAAAAACGAATTGGCGATCCGTAAAATTTTGAAAGAAGTGGGCAGTGAGATCGACGTTCAGCTCGGCGGCGGAATTCGAGACCTGGACACGATTGAGCGCTACTTAGACGCGGGCTTGCGTTACGTCATCATCGGAACAGCCGCAGTAAAAAATCCAGGCTTTTTACAAGATGCGTGTACCGCGTTTGGCGGCCACATCATCGTGGGTCTAGATGCCAAAGAAGGCAAAGTTGCTACCGATGGCTGGAGCAAGTTGACTCGTCACGATGTGGTTGATTTAGGAAAAAAATTCGAAGACTACGGCGTCGAAGCCATCATCTACACCGATATTGGGCGCGACGGAATGCTCAGCGGCATCAATATCGAAGCCACGGTCAAACTGGCCCAAGCCCTGACGATCCCGGTGATTGCCTCGGGCGGCTTGAGTAATCTGGCGGACATTGAAGCCCTGTGCGAGGTTGAAGACGAGGGCGTGGAGGGCGTCATTTGCGGGCGGGCGATCTACACCGGCGACTTGGACTTTGCCGCCGGCCAAGCCCGCGCTGACGAACTCAATGGTTAAAGCGCCCTCAGCGCGTTGCACACGGGAAACCATTCACGGACAAGCCTGCTGGACTTTGGTCTTAGACCAAGGCGATACGTTGACCGTGACCGAACAGGGCGCCCAGGTGGTGTCTTGGATTTCTCAAGGACGCGAGCAACTTTTCCTTAGTCCTAAAAACGTATGGGATGGCGCTAGAGCCATTCGGGGCGGAATCCCTGTGTGCTTCCCGCAATTCAATCAGCGCGGTTCGCTCCCTAAACACGGATTTGCGCGCAACATGGCGTGGCAAGCGGGGGAGCCCCAAGTGTCCGAAGCCGTTATGACTCTGGGCTTCACGCTCAACCACGGGCCAGCAACCCAAAAATTCTGGAGCGCAGAATTTCAAGCGCAAGTCCAAATTCATCTTTCCCCCAACGCACTCAAAGTGGATTTGTCTGTCAACAATCTGGGCGAAACCGAATTGCAATTTTCTGGCGCACTGCATACCTACTTGGCGGTCAGCGATATTTCAACAATCACCTTACGCGGTTTGCAGGGGCAGCCAGAGTGGGATGCTGTTTGCGACACGCACACTCAAGCCAGAGAGGCGCTGACTTTTAATGGTGAATTTGACCGCGTCTATGCGGCGTCGCCAAAGCCTTTGGTTTTGCAAGACGGCGCTAGTGTGTTGGAGATAAACCAAAGCCCCTCTTGGGCGCAGACCGTGGTTTGGAATCCTGGGGAAGTCCTCTGTGCCACCATGGAAGATATGCCAATGGACGGCTTTGCGCATATGCTGTGCGTAGAAGCAGCTCAAGTTTTTTCTCCTATTCATGTCCCAGCCCACGGCCACTGGCAGGGTTGGCAAAGTTTGACCCTTCAATAAATTTCCTCATGCTGGCTAAACGCATCATTCCTTGCTTAGACGTCACTGGCGGTCGCGTCGTCAAAGGCGTCAATTTTGTCGAACTGCGCGATGCGGGAGATCCGGTCGAAATCGCTGCCCGCTACAACGACCAAGGGGCGGATGAACTGACATTTTTAGACATTACGGCCACCAGCGACGGCCGCGACGTCATCCTTCACATCATTGAAGCCGTCGCATCGCAGGTCTTTATTCCTCTGACGGTTGGTGGCGGTGTGCGCCAAGTGGAGGACGTCAGGCGCTTACTCAACGCTGGCGCAGACAAAGTGAGCTTTAACTCGGCGGCAATAGCCAACCCCCAAGTCATCCGAGACGCCTCAGCCAAATACGGCGCACAGTGCATCGTGGTCGCCATCGACGCCAAACGCCGCACCGCTGAAGACGAGTTGCGCATCGGTACTAACGGCTTACCTGTGGGCCCCGGCTGGGACGTGTACAGCCACGGCGGCCGCAAAAACGTGGGCCTGGACGCGGTGGCCTGGGCCACCCAAATGGCCGACTACGGCGCAGGCGAAATCTTACTCACCAGCATGGACCGGGACGGCACGAAGAGCGGTTTTGACTTGCAGCTCACCCGCGCTGTGTCTGACATCGTGCCCGTGCCCGTGATTGCATCAGGTGGCGTGGGCAACCTCGACCACTTGGCT
>SXSX01000111.1 GCA_005793295.1 Burkholderiales bacterium
ACATGTAGCACTCCTCCGTAAATGATCTCAATGATAGCATTGTATTTCATGTGCAATCATCATGGCGGACTATCTTTTGCTTTTTCCCGCCACAATAGCTGCCTTGAGTTATTTACACGCTATTAGCGCCAAAGACCCGCATGCCCACTTCCCCCTCCTGGACTCTTGTAGATGCAACGCCCTGCGAACTCGGCGAATCGCCGTTTTGGCACCCGCACGAGCAGCGGCTGTATTGGGTTGATATTCCTGGCAAACAAATTTTGCGAACCAGTAGCTCTGGGGTGGAGCGTTGGGACGTACCTTCCGAGCCCGGCTGTATTGCGCCTGCGTTGGGTGGTGGTTGGGTGATGGCTTTGCGCCATGGGGTGTTTCGTGCGCGGCAATGGGGCGGCGCGTTGGAGCGCATCACTACGCTGTCGTATGACACCACGACGGTTCGGGCCAATGACGGCAAGTGCGATGCCTTGGGGCGCTTTTGGGTCGGAACGATTGACGAGACCAAGAAGGCGCAGTCTGCGGCCTTGTTTAGTATTGACGCACGCCACAGTGGCCCGGCGGTTGTCAAAACCATGGCAGACCAGGCCTTAACCGCCAATGGTTTGGCGTGGAGCTTGAGTGGAGACACGTTGTATTGGGCCGACACCCCCAAACACCTGGTTTACGCGTGGGACTTTGATGTTCAAAGTAACGCCATGAGCGGACACCGCACCCACCTGCAGTTTGACCCCAAGCCCGTCGATTGGCGCTTTACAGATTCAAACTACCAAGGCCGCCCTGACGGCGCGGCGGTAGACGCCCAAGGAAATTACTGGGTAGCGATGTTTGAAGGGGCGCGGGTGTGCCAGTTTGCGCCCGACGGGACGCTGATCGCTGAAATTAAAACGCCCGCCCAGTGCCCCACGATGCCTTGCTTTGGTGGTGCAGATCTCAAGACCTTGTTTATCACCACGGCCCGCCACGGCCGCAGTGAGGCCGAGTTGGCGCAGTACCCGAACTCAGGATGCGTGTTTTCTCTGCCGGTGGAAGTGCCGGGGCTGGCGGTCCATTTCTTTGTCGAAGGGGCCCAAAGCTGAAGTTTGGGCAAAGGCTTGGGCCCGGATTGAGACAAGATTTCAAACAAAGAGCGTTCAAAAAATTCACGCGGGGACCGCGGCCTGAGCCTTTACCATTGTAAGCATGCCATTTCCAAACTCTGCGATTGAAAGCCCCTCAGATGCTGCGACCATCCGTTTGACTGAGCGCATTCGCACGGCAATCCAGCAGCCCCAAGACCAGCGCCCCCTTTTGCGGGTTCGCGGCGGGGGGAGCAAAGATTTTTATGGCTCCAACCTCGACGGCGAAGTTTTAAGCACGCGAGAGCTCCAAGGCATTGTGAGTTATGAACCATCGGAGTTGGTGGTGACGGTTCGGGCGGGAACGCCCTTGGCCGAGTTGGAAGCGGCTTTGTTTGAAAAAAACCAGTGCCTGCCGTTTGAGCCGCCTCACTTTGATGAAGGAACTAAAACGCAAGCCACGGTGGGCGGTATGGTTGCTGCCGGGCTGAGCGGGCCGTCGCGGGCCACCGCAGGGGCAGTCAAAGATTTTGTCTTGGGCGCCCGGTTTATCAATGGGCGGGGCGAGCACCTGACCTTTGGCGGCCAGGTCATGAAAAACGTGGCGGGGTATGACGTGAGCCGTTTGCTTGCAGGCAGTTGGGGTACGTTGGGCGTGATCACCGAGCTGTCCCTCAAAGTCTTGGCCTTTGCGCCCAGCGAGGCAACCTTGATGTGTGGCTTGCCGCAAGACAAAGCCTTAGAGTTGTTACACCGATGGGGCGGCCAGCCACTGCCTTTGAATGCGAGTTGCTGGGTACATGACAACACGGCAAGCCCGGCCCGTGATTTTTTGTTTGTCCGTTTGCGCGGCGCAGTGGCCGCGGTGCAGTCGGCTTTGGTTCGCATGCGTTCGGATGTGGAGGCGCTCAACGGCGACGCCGCTTTGATGGACAACGCGCAGGCCGGCCCCGATTGGGCGGCGTGTCGCGAACAACAGTTGCCTTTTTTTAACCAAGCGCCCAGCCCCGAGGCTTGCCTTTGGCGTTTGTCGGTTCCCCAAACCGCGCCGGTTTTAGAGTTGCCCGCTTCCGTTCAGTCTGGCCCCTTCATTGAATGGCATGGAGCGCAGCGTTGGGTTTGGGCGCCCGTATCAGCAGCTTTGGCGCTTCATACGCTTGCGCAGCGTGCGGGCGGCCACGCCACCCTGTTTCGCAGACCCAATGGTGCATTGGCGAATCAGCCCACACAGGCCGCTTCCTTCCCTGCGCTGGATGCGGTTCAACAACGAATCCAAAGCGCCCTACAAGAACAATGCGATCCGCATGGCGTGTTTAACACCCGGCGTTTAAACCAAGCGATGCCAACTTAAGCGCAAGAACATTTCGCCATGCAATCTACCCTTTCCCCCGAATACCAAAACAGCGCCGATGGACTTGCAGCGCAAGCTATTGTGCGCAACTGCGTGCACTGTGGTTTTTGCACCGCCACCTGCCCTACCTACCAGTTGCTCGGCGATGAACTTGACAGTCCGCGTGGACGCATTTACCTGATCAAGCAAGTCTTAGAAGGCGCAGAGCCCACGCGCAAAACTCAGCAACACCTGGATCGCTGCTTGACATGTCGCAATTGCGAGAGCACCTGCCCAAGCGGCGTGGAATACGGACACCTCATTGACATTGGGCGTAAGCTGGTCGATGAAAAAGTCAAAAGGCCAGTGCTTGAAAAAACACTGCGCTGGGCGTTGAAAGAAGGACTGCCTTCTCCTGTGTTTGGTATGGCGATGAAGATGGGGCAAGCTGTGCGCGGCGTGTTGCCCGCAAGCCTTCGCTCCAAAGTGCCAGCGCGTCAAGACGCCGGACATCTTCCCAGCCGAACCCATATGCGTAAAGTACTCATGCTCGCCGGCTGTGTGCAACCCTCCATGAGCCCCAATATCAATAGTGCGACAGTGCGTGTGCTCGATGCCTGCGGAATTCAAACGGTCGTTGCTGCCAAAGCCGGGTGCTGTGGCGCAGTGAAGTTTCATCTCAATGACCACGAAGGTGGCAAAGACCATATGCGTGCCAACATTGATGCGTGGTGGCCGCTGTTGGGCGCGGGGGATGTGGAGGCCATCGTGATGAACGCCTCCGGTTGTGGCGTGATGGTCAAAGACTACGGCCACGTTCTTAAAGACGATCTGGCCTATGCGGAAAAAGCCCAGCGCATCAGCGCATTGACCAAAGACTTAAGCGAGTTGCTGCCCGATCTGGTTCCGTTGTTAAAACCGAAGATCCAAAAGGCGGCCGTTGAAGCGGCAGGCCTACAAGCCTTTCACCCGCCCTGCACCTTGCAGCACGGTCAAAAATTACGTGGTGGCGTAGAAGAGCACTTGCAGGCTTTGGGATTTAGGGTGAGCATTGCGAACAGCGAGTCGCATTTATGTTGTGGTTCTGCTGGAACGTACTCCGTTCTCAACCCCACACTGGCCTACCAACTGCGCGACCGCAAACTTGGCCACCTGCATGAACTTGCGCCTCAGGCCATTCTTTCGGCCAACATCGGTTGCATCACCCACCTCCAAAGCGGCTCGGATATACCAGTGAAGCACTGGGTGGAATTATTGGACGCGGTGCTGGTCTAAAACATCCGAGCAATCAAAGCCCCGTTGGCTGGGCCGTCCATCGGAATCCATACTTTGAGCGGGCTCCCAGGGGCGACTTCAATGGATTGGCCTTTTTCGTTTTTCATGGCATTGAGTAACACTTTGCGGTTGCCGCTGGGGTGAATGATCTCAAGGGTGTCGCCGACAGAAAATTTGTTTTTAGTTTCAACTTGCGCCCAGCCACCTTCTTCACTGCGTACCTCTCCAACAAACTGGCTGCGCAGCCCAACCGAATGGCCGGTTTCGTAATTTTGGTAACTTTGCGCAGGGCGACGCTCTAAAAAACCAGAGGTGTAGCCGCGCGAAGCCAGTCCGTCCAATTCGCTAATGTTCTCTGGGTTAAACGGTCGGCCTGCGACCGCGTCATCAATTGCGCGGCGGTAGACCTGAGCCGTGCGACTGACGTAATACAGGCTCTTGGTTCGGCCTTCGATCTTGAGGGAGTCCACGCCAATTTTGACCAAGCGTTCGATAAGTTCGACAGCCCGCAGGTCTTTGCTGTTCATGATGTAAGTGCCGTGGGCGTCTTCCATGATGGGCATGAACTCGCCGGATCGGTTGGCCTCTTCGATCAGGTACACCTTGTCTGCCGCAGGGTGGCGTTGTCCGTCACCACACGCAGCGAAGTTCTTTTCAGCACTTTCTTGCTCTTGTTCAAAGTTGAAATCGCCTTCCATCTTGATCGGCTGGACTTCCCCCGAGTCGGTTTCGTCAGTGGCCTCTTGGGTGTCGTAGTTCCAGCGGCAGGCGTTGGTGCAGGT
>SXSX01000112.1 GCA_005793295.1 Burkholderiales bacterium
CACGACATCAGCGCCTACAGCTTTCCTGCGATGGCCAAAGCTGCCCTTCCGTTTCTAAGCCCGAAGGCGGCCTTGCTCACACTCACCTACCTTGGCGCTGAACGCATCATCCCGAACTACAACACCATGGGCTTGGCCAAAGCATCGCTGGAGTCATCGGTTCGTTATTTGGCGGAGGCTGTTGGAGCCAAAGGCATTCGGGTCAATGGCATCAGCGCAGGACCGATTAAAACTTTGGCCGCCAGTGGTATCAAAGATTTTGGGCGACTGATGGGAGTGGTCGCTGACGCATCACCCATACGGCGCAATGTGACGACCGAAGATGTCGGCAACGTCGCCGCATTTTTGATGAGCGACCTCGCCGCGGGGGTGACTGCTGAAATTACCTATGTCGATGGCGGTTTCAGCAAAACCATGGGTGTCATGGCGGAGGGCTAACTGAGTTAGCTCCCTGCATCGTTCTCGGCTTAGCGGACGCAGTCCGCAAAGTAACGCTTTTTACCGTCTGCGCCCTCTTCTTCCACCAGTCCGTGGATATCAGTCTCAAAACCGGGACACTGGGCGTTAAATTCACGAGAGAATTTTAAGTAATCCACAATTTTCTTGTTGAATACTTCCCCAGGAATCAACAAAGGAATGCCCGGAGGGTAAGGGGTAACCAGTCCCACCGTGATTCGGCCTTCTAAGTTGTCGATCTCAACGCGCTCTGTTTTACGCAAAGCAATGTGGGCGTAAGCATCACTGGGCTTCATCGCGGGGGTGAGGTCGCTTAAGTACATGTCAGTCGTTAAACGGGCGATGTCGTACTTTGCGTAAAGCTGATGCACATGCTGGCACAGATCTGCCAGTCCCATTTTTTCGTACCGAGGGTGCTTTTGGCAAAACTCGGGCAGCACCCGCCACATGGGCTGATTTTTTGCGTAGTCATCTTTGAACTGCTGCAAAGCGGTCAACATGCTGTTCCAGCGGCCTTTGGTAATGCCGATAGTGAACATGATGAAAAAGCTGTAAAGCCCCGTTTTTTCAACCACCACGCCGTGCTCGGCTAAAAACTTGGTCACGATACTGGCGGGAATTCCGGTTTTGGCAAACTTACCGTTCAGGTCCATGCCCGGTGTGACGATGGTCGATTTGATGGGGTCGAGCATGTTAAAGCCCGTCGCCATCTTGCCAAAGCCGTGCCAATTAACACCCGCCTTGGCTTTGGCTGATTCCCCCTTGATGATCCAGTCATCCGCCCGCCCAATGCCTTCGTCCACCAATTTATCGGGGCCCCAAACCTTGAACCACCAGTCATCGCCGTATTCTTCATCGACCTTGCGCATCGCCCGGCGAAAGTCCAAAGCTTCGGCAATGCTTTCTTCTACCAAAGCCGTACCCCCGGGCGGCTCCATCATGGCCGCCGCCACGTCACAGCTGGCAATGATGCTGTACTGCGGGCTGGTCGAGGTGTGCATCAAATAGGCTTCGTTAAACAAATGCTTATCGAGTTTGACCGTTTGTGAGTCTTGAACCAGCACATGGCTCGCTTGGCTGATACCGGCTAGCAGCTTGTGAATCGACTGGGTTGCATACACCATGGCCTCTTTTGGGCGCGCGCGGTTTTTACCCATCGAGTGGTAAGTGCCGTAAAACGGGTGGAACGCCGCATGAGGCAGCCAAGCTTCATCAAAATGGATATTTTCCACATACCCATCAAGCAATCCTTTGACCGTCTCGGTGTTGTACAAAACGCCATCGTAAGTGGACTGCGTGAGGGACAAAACGCGGGGCTTAATCTTGTGGATATCAACTTCCGCAAGGTGTTCTTTTACGAGTGGGTTCGACTTGATTTTGGCTTTGATCGGTGCCGGCTCAAACTCGCTTTTGGGAATCGGGCCGATGATGCCAAAGTGGTTGCGCGTGGGTTTCAAGAAAACGGGGATGGCCCCGGTCATGATGATGGCGTGAAGAATCGACTTGTGGCAGTTTCGGTCCACCACCACCACGTCGTTAGGGGCAACCGTGTGGTGCCAAACCATTTTGTTACTGGTACTGGTTCCGTTGGTCACGAAAAAGCAATGGTCTGCATTAAAAATGCGAGCTGCATTGCGCTCTGAAGCGGCGACTGGGCCGGTATGGTCAAGCAACTGTCCAAGCTCTTCAACCGCGTTACAAACGTCCGCCCGCAACATGTTTTCACCAAAAAACTGGTGGAACATTTGCCCCACTGGGCTTTTAAGGAACGCCACGCCACCAGAGTGCCCCGGGCAATGCCATGAATAGGAGCCATCTTCCGCATAGTCCAAAAGTGCTTTGAAAAATGGCGGCTGCACGCCTTCTAAGTACCCCTTGGCCTCGCGAATAATGTGACGTGCGACAAACTCAGGGGTGTCTTCAAACATGTGAATAAACCCATGCAGTTCCCGCAAAATGTCATTGGGAATATGGCGCGAAGTTTTGGTTTCGCCATACACGTAGATCGGAACGTCTAAGTTTTTTCTGCGAACCTCTTCGATGAAGTGGCGCAAATTCAAAACCGCTGGGTCTAAGTCGGGGCCGGGCGTAAATTCTTCGTCATCAATCGACAAAATAAAGGCACTGGCACGGCTTTGTTGCTGCGCAAATTGACTTAAGTCGCCATAACTCGTCACGCCCAAGACCTCAAAGCCTTCCGATTCAATGGCCTCGGCCAATGCGCGAATACCTAAACCCGAGGTATTCTCGGAACGGAAATCTTCATCAATGATGATGATGGGAAAGCGAAACTTCATCAGGGGACTCCAACGGCAAGCCAAATAATACGAATGAGCGCGAAGTGTAAGGACTAAATCCCCCTGCGCTGCTGCATTGCATCAATTTTTGCCGCCATGTGTGGCTTTGAGGTGACGCAATCGAAAAAAAATGGGGTTTAACAGCCCCTTTCTTGCGTTTTGGTTAAAGTCACACTTCGTGCTTGAATCCGTCTTTCTTCTGTGGATGAACGTTGGGAGACTGTTGAAATCAGCTATTTAATTTGGTGGATGCCACAAACAAAGGAAACAAATCCCCCGTCCAAGGGCCCACCTCATCGCTAACAGAGGTGTGAATCAAGACGGTTTCGGTTTCCATATCTCTCAACACTTTTTGACCGAGTGCGCCATTCATCGCCAGCCATCGGCCTTGTGGATGGTTATGCCAGAAAAAGTTTTTATAGCCCGTATTCGGACGGGCTTTACCGTAAGCTACTTGCGCATCTTGGGTGCCGTGTTTGGTGCAGTCCTCAATCCACGATTTGCTCACCACTTGCGTGGACCCCATTCGTCCTTTTTGAGCTACTAATTGCGCTAAGCGGGCCCAGTCACGCAATTGGGCACCAAAGCCTACGCAGTTGAATTCAAAGCCCTGCGAATCGGTAAGCAACGTGGCCTTACCCTCTGCCCCCATAGGTTGCCATAAATGGTGCTGCGCAAACTGCGCCAAAGTTTGTTGACTCGCGCTGCGTATCACCATACCAATGGTCAAGGGACACAACTCGGTGTAATTGAATCGTATGCCGGGTTCTTCCTTCTTGTCTTTCCAACCGATCACAACACGGCCAACGGATGTAGGGCCAGGTGACAACAATGCTGGGACATCAATGCGGTAGGGATCACGCTCGTGCACCACATCCACCCCGCTGGACATGTTAAGCAAATGGCGCATCGCAATGCCACCGAGCAAAGTGCCTTGTAATTGCGGAACATACTTTTCTGGGAGATCATCAATACTCTGGATGAAGCCTTTATCTAATGCAATGCCCATCAACAAAGAGGTTACGCTTTTGGCCATGGACCAACTTTGAAAACGCATCTCAGGTTTTCTCTCCATTCGATATTCTTCAACAAAGATTTTTCCTTTGCGCGCAATAAGTAATCCAGTCGTAGGCCACCGATTCAAATAGTCTTCAATGGTTTGAGTGGTCTGCCCTGGGAATCTAAATTTTTTAGCGTCTATCAATTGAAGGTCTAAGGGGGAAACTCCTACTCCCGGCTCGATGCTATTGAACTTAAACATCTGTTCAAAGCCACCAGAAAAATTTCCCACGCGATTCGGTTTGTATTGCCATCGACGCTCGAAAACCGAACCCGAGGGATAGGACAGTTCAGCCCCCCATGTTTCTGTTGTAGCGCGCAGCAGGGGGGAAGCTAGGGCCCCTATTGCAAACACAGGGGCGGCACTGATGACTTGTCTTCTTTTCATATAAACAGCTTAGCAGAAATTGCCTTCAATAAACTCGCAAAGTTTGGAGTCTCTTCAAAACCCGGTGCGACTCACCCACATCAGCAACGGCAAGATGCACGAGGTCAATGTGCTGGAAATCTTGGTCTTGGAGCCAGGGGCCTTCTATGTGATGGATCGCTGCTACGTCGACTTTGCTCCTCAGTTTCAAAAGCATCAGACCGGCGCCCATTGACCCAGAATGCTTGGTCAATTGATCACTGAAATGATGCCAAATCAAGCAAGTCCTTCTTCTTGGTTTTTCAAGCAGGCAAGCAAAGAGAATTCACCTGTATCTCCCTCGGTTGGCAAGTGGCCCTGCAGAGCATAAAATCACAAAAACACGAGCCAAACTTGAAAAAAATCATCATCATTGCAGGAGCCAACGGAGCTGGAAAAACCACCTTTGCCCGGGACTTTTTACCTGCTGAAGCCCAAACGCTCAGGTTTATCAATGCGGATTTGATTGCTGCAGGTTTGGCTCCATTCAATCCGGAGTCAGCATCCTTCAAGGCCGGGCGCCTGATGCTGGAAGAAATTGATGAGTGCGTGGATGCTGGACACAGCTTTGCTTTTGAAACCACGCTGTCAGGACTGACGTACTTGAAAAAGATCGCGGTCTGGCAACACTTTGGCTACCAAGTTAAGCTGTGGTTCTTGTCATTGCCCAATGAAGACATCGCGGTTGCAAGGGTCGCAAGCCGTGTTGCGCAAGGCGGGCACAATATTCCTGAAGACGTTATTCGCAGACGTTTCAAGGCAGGCCTAGAAAACTTCCATGAGCGTTACAGCAAGGTTGTGGACTCATGGGCGTTTTATGACAGCTCTGGCATGCACCCTAGGTTAATTGACTGGAGTAATAAATGAACACCAAAGACATTCGCACTTCCACTGATCCAGATTTGGCAGGCTCATATGCGGCCATGGAACGTGCAGCACGTGCAGCCCAAGATCTAGCTATTAAAACTAAAACGGGTATCGTTGTTGCAGTAGATGGCAAGAACGTTGAATTGACTGCAGCTGATTTGATCAAACTGCGCAACCAAGAAGCACAACAGTCACATCAATGAACTGATACATGCCATGCATATAGTCAGCTTCGCGCTGGCTTTTTTGTGAGCCTTACTTTCAAGCGCAAGATGTATGTTGCTTGCTGTGGGCTCAGTACGGATTTCACAGCATCCAGTCTGGCCTCAGTCAGGTCAAGAGCGCAACCTGAAATTCAATCAAACTTATCTACGAATCACTTCCAGCGCAGATCTAACTTGCGGTGGTGTGCTGCGCAATCGCGCAAGTAAAGGTTAATCAGGCTTTGGTATGGAATACCAACTTGCTCCGAAATTCCTTTGAAATATCCAATAGAGTCCTCATCCAAGCGGATGGTGATCTGCTTCTTTAGCTGTGAAGCGTAAGGATTTTTACGCGCTTGGCTGAAATCGTATTCTTTTCTCATAGTGCATCTTTAATCAATATTGCTTAGATTCATACGCTGAAGCTTTTCGTGCAGAAATAATGCGGATCACATTGCCCTTTTCTCGATAGCAATGGCAAACCAAAACAACTTTTAGTGAGCTACTTAAACCCAATAAAACAAATCTTTCCTCATCTTCGGAGTGATCAGGATCATCAATCAAATTTAATTTCACTCATAATTACACTGTAGTTTATTTTTTGGATTCTCGCAATAGCTTGATTCGATAGCTGGTTCAAAACCAGTGACCAATAAGTCCTAACAAGAAAAATTGATTTAAAAGTACATGGGTAAAACAGCGCTGCAAGCCAACGCTAAGCAATCAATCATCTCCCCCCTTACCCTCCAGCATCGCCTGCAACCAGGCCGGCTTTTCTGGGCAGTTCTCCTCCACCCACTTCATGGCAACTGGGTCTCCAAGGGCTGCGGCCTTGCCCATGAGGCGGGTAGCCTCTTCAATGTCTTGGCGCACTGCGGTGCCACATTCGTAAAACCTGGCCAGTTCTCTGAGACCCACGCGGTTTTGTTCTGCTGCGGCAGATTCGAACCATTTCCTTGCGAGTTTTGAGTTGCGGTCTACGCCGTGTCCATAGGCCAGCATGATCCCAAGCTGGCTTTGGGCGTCAGAATTCCCCAACTCAGCCGCACGCTTAAGCCACGTGGCAGCCGCTGGGTTGCTCTCAGGCAGACCGTTGCCGTAGTAGTACGCCATGCCGACTTTAAAAATCGAGCGTGGGTCGCCCAACTCTGCGCCTTCTTTAAAACACCTTACTGCAGCTTCATAGTCTTTTGTGACTCCCAAGCCGTCCTCATAACTAATCCCCAACAGATACCACGGCCACCCTTCGCCTTGGAGGCTGGCGATTTGGAACCATTGATGCGCCTTGTCAAAATCCTTCTCCACGATTCCACCATTGAGGTAGCACACGCCTAAAGCGCACTGGCAATCGCAGTTGCCCAAATCAGCACCGAGTTGCAGCCAGTAAAGCGCCTCTTTTTCATCCGCATCTACGCCGCGTCCATCGCGAAGAGCCTCCGAGAGCCGGAACATCGCAGGTTTGTATCCTTGGCGTGCGGCGCATCGCAACCACTGAACGCCCTCTTTCTGTGCTTCAATTGTTTTACCCTTCCATACAAAGTGCCAAGCCAACAGGCTTTGCGACCACTCGTCTTTCAACATGCTCGCACGGCGCAAGTACTTTTCAAACTCCGCGTTGCCGTCTTTGTCTTTGGCGTAAAAGCCCATTCGTCCAAGCGTCCAATAGCAAGCCGGTGAACCCATGGCAGCGCCCTTTTGCGCCCAGTACTTTGCGACCTCCTCGTCCTTAGTGCATCCATTGGCGCCAACGGTGTACCAAGTCGAAAGCAAGATGTGGGCGTAAATATCGCCGCCATCTGCGCCTTTGCGAATCCAGTCCACATGGGTGAATTTTTCTTCATCGGTGGTGGATTGCCCTATCAGGTACTCCCCATACTTTGTGTACGCATAGGGATGCTCAGAAAGCAGGGCTTGCTCCCAGTGGTAGCGGGCGCGGGTGGGATCAAGCTCGGCAAGCTCCGTGTGGGCAAACAAGTGCCCCTCGCTTAGCGCTTGCTCAAAAATAACCCTGGCGGCAGCTCCATCGGTTTTACCAATGCTTTGGCCTAAAAAGATGGCGCAATCTCGGTTACCTAAATCAGCACCCCGCTTGAGCCAACTCTGACCTAACTTCATATCCTTTGCGGTGCCAATTCCAAAACAATGGAACTGCCCCAGATGCAACATCGCAACCGTGCACCCGTTCTCTGCTTGATTTTGAATTTGCGCAAACGCATTGGCAAACAGTCCCGGCTCAGGCTCAAAAGCGTCCGTGGCTTTCCAATACTGCTCAGCCAAAACAAAAGCGGCCTCGAACTCAGCCGTTCTGCCGCTGGCGTGGTTGATGTAATTGAGGTAGTCGCAAGCATTGGTGCTGCCTTGTATGGATGACCAAATCAGGGCGTCGACGTCTTCATCGATGGTGAGTTCAAGCATGGGTAACTCCTTGGGGCATAAAAGGAAGGAGAACAAAAGAGGAACTTTTGGCCCTCACTTGGCCTTCTAGACCTTCACAATAGGCTTATCCAAGCTCACCGGATGAGCTTGCCGAAAAATGCTGGTCTTTTTCTCTCTGGTTTCCTGTCCAAGGCATAGAATTTCAGCCAATGGCCCACCTTTCCCCCTCTCTCCCCGCAAACCACGCTTTCGGCCCTGGCGGCTATGCGGAGTTGTCTCTCTTGCAAACTTTAGAGCGCGAGCTCTCCGAGGCGTACACCCTCTTTCACAGCGTGGACTGGTCTCGGGGGCAAGGAAAACATGAGCAGCACGGTGAGATTGACATCGTGGTGGTCAACCAAGCCGGGGGCGTTCTCCTGATTGAAGTCAAGTCTGGAGGCGTTGATTTTTCAAACGGTGGAATCTTCAAAAGTTACTCTGGACAAAGCAAAAGCGTCACAGGCCAAGTCGGCTTGCAATACAACGCTTTGATGAGCCGCCTTAGAGATGCATCTTTAAGCGTTCACTTGAACCACCTCTTGGTGCTTACTGATGTTTTAGTGCAATCGGACACTGTGCTGTGGCCGCGTGAGCAAATTGTGGACAGCTCTGAGATTGATCACATCGTCTCGCGCATCTCCCAAGCTTTAGGCCCGGGCCTGCCCAACGCTTACACCCATGAGCGGGTGATCGCCTTTTTTGAAAATAAGTTCAACGTCGTAGCCGATGTCTCAGCCCTGTCAGGGCGGATCTTGGAAGACGCCACCCGACTTGCAAGCGGACTGGCAACTTGGGTTCCCCGCATGGACGTCCCATCAGGCACGATCCGCATTGTGGGCACTGCCGGTTCTGGAAAAACTCAACTCGCCCTTCGCCTCTTAAAAGAAGCCAATAGCAGCGGTAAAAAAGCCGCCTACCTGTGCTTTAACCGCGCCTTGGCAGATCACATGGCCCGTGTAGCTCCTGTGAGAACACCCGCTGAAACGTTTCATGAATACGCCGTGCGCTTTCTAAAGAAAACCGGTCATGCGGTGGACTTTACGGCGCAAAATACTTTTGATGCCATCGCAAGCCAATGCATGGCGCTACTCGAGGGCAGCGAGCCTGACTTGGATGTCATGGTCTTAGATGAGGTTCAAGACATGCAAGCCGATTGGGTCGAAGCACTCACTCTGCGCTTAAAGCCTGAAGGCAAGCTGTACTTGCTCGAGGACCCTGAGCAGCAGCTTTACCGAGACCGTGTGGGTTTTGAGTTGCCTGACGCCGTCACCGTCACCTCCCATGAAAACTACCGATCACCCAAAGCCTTGGTTAGCCTGATCAATGGGCTTCAACTTACCCGTGTGGAGGTTGAGAGCAAAAGCAACTACCACGGGCAAATCCCAGACCCGATTGTTTTTGAGACGACAGAGCGGGTAAAGCCTTGCACCATCTTGGCTGTTGAGCGTTGTTTAAAGCTGGGCTTTGCCATTGAAGATATCGCAGTGATCAGCATGCGCGGGCGTGAAAGATCGCAGCTTCAGGGCTTGGACACTTTGGGAAGCTGGTCGGTTCGCCGCTTTAAGGGATCGTTTGATGAAGCGGGCACGCCGCATTGGACAACGGGTCAGCTACTTGTTGAGTCAGTGAGGCGCTTTAAGGGACAGGCCGCTGCCGCTGTAGTGCTAACTGAATGTGACTTTGCGGAGTTAGACGAGATCAACCGCAAGCTTTTGTTTGTGGGGTTGACCCGGGCTCGGTTGCATTTGGAGTGGGTGATATCGGCAAGGGTAAATGATATTTTGACTTGCGTACTTGAATGAATATCCGAATTGCAATTAAAGTCGTAGCTGTGTTTTTTGTGCTTGAACCGCCTAACCAATGAACAAGTTTTGTCATTTCTGTCATTTGCCGGAAAGTCGTATCATCGATTCAAGCCCACTCGCACTGGTCATTCGCGACGCTTATCCCGTTTCACGAGGGCACACCCTGATCATCCCCAAAAGACACATTGACTCATTTTTTGATCTGTCTGAACTTGAGCGTGGAGACCTGTTTGTCCTACTTGACCGCGCTAAGCTGGTAATTGATGAAGAGTTTCAACCCCAGGGATACAACATTGGTATAAATGATGGCGCTGCTGCTGGGCAGACCGTTCCACATGTTCATGTGCACCTGATTCCGCGTTTTGCAGGTGACTTGCCTGATCCAAGGGGCGGAATTCGCTGGGTCATTGCGGATAAAGCGAAATACTGGCCATGAACAGAGACGAAATCATTTCAGCGTTCAACTCAATCCGAGTGTGGCAAAACGGCGATCGACGAGCAGTGCACAAGCCGCTTTTGGTACTTTTGGCGTTGTCCCGCGTCAACGGCGTGTTTGCGGAAACAACGGATTGGAACGATGCTGAGCCTTTGCTGAAAAACTTACTTGAAGAATTCGGGCCAGATGGTTCGTCTAATACCCGTCATTACCCGTTTTGGCATTTACAGACCGATGGTCTTTGGCAATTGCATGGTGCCCCTGAAGTCCTTAATCGCCCGGCGGGCGCGACACCAACAATTACGGAGTTGCGGCAGAACCATATTCGGGGTGGTTTCACAAAACCCATTTACAGTGCATTGAAGGCTGATCCCGAACTTATAAATATTGTGGCCCAGTTCATTGTGGATGCGCATTTCCCAATAAGCATTCGGGGTGATGTTCTTAATGCAGTAGGTCTGTTACAAATTGAGTCTATGGAATCGCCCAGGGATTCTCAACGCAGAAGGGACCCGACTTTTCGAGCCAATGTACTTTTGGCCTACCAATACCGCTGTGCAGTTTGCGGACACGACCTACGC
>SXSX01000113.1 GCA_005793295.1 Burkholderiales bacterium
CGAAAAGGCAGCGGCTAAGGCTCTAAAAAAGTCTCAAGCGAAGTTGGAAAAAGAGTCTACAAAGTTGCAAAAGAAACCGGTTACTAAAGAGGTTAAAAAACTGGATACGATTGTGTCTGCGGTTGCTGGCGTCGAGTTCATTTGCGCCAATACCGATGCGCAGGCCTTGTCTCGCAGTTCGGCACACAAGACAATCCAATTGGGTCAAAGTGGTCTGGGCGCTGGAAGCAAGCCTGACCGTGGTCGCGCCGCTGCAGAACTCGCAGAAGAAGACATTCGCAGTGCGATTGAAGGGGCCCATATGCTGTTTATTACGGCGGGAATGGGTGGCGGAACCGGCACAGGCGCCGCGCCCATCATAGCGCGGGTGGCCAAGGAAATGGGTATTCTCACAGTGGGCGTAGTGACCAAACCGTTTGACTTTGAGGGCGGTCGCCGAATGAAAAATGCGGACGATGGCTTGGCAGAGTTAGAGGCCAATGTAGATTCTTTGATCGTGGTTCTCAATGAGAAATTGCTCGACGTACTGGGCGATGAAATCAGCCAAGACGAGGCCTTCGCACAAGCTAATGACGTTTTGAAAAATGCTGTTGGCGGTATTGCCGAAATTATCAATGTGCCTGGCCACGTTAACGTTGACTTTGAAGACGTCCGCACGGTCATGGGTGAGCCTGGCAAAGCCATGATGGGAACCGCTTTAGCCAGTGGACCAGACCGTGCGCGTATTGCAGCTGAGCAAGCGGTGGCTTGCCCTTTGCTTGAAGGCATTGATTTGTCTGGCGCAAAAGGCGTTTTGGTGTTGATCACTGCAGCCAAAGGTTCACTCAAATTGAGTGAATCCAAGCTGGCCATGAACACCATTCGCGCCTATGCATCGACCGAAGCCCATGTCATTTATGGAACGGCCTATGACGACAGTTTGGGTGAAAATGTTCGCGTCACTGTGGTCGCCACTGGCTTGAGTCAGCATGGAACACGTCGGACCGCGCCACCATTACAAGTACTGCGTACCGGGACTGACAATGTCCCTTTCACGGTTCCCACCATGAATAGTTCACAGACGACTGCGGGCAACACAGTCGCAAACGCAACAGATTACGGAACCTTAAGCACGCCTGCGGTGTGGCGTGGAACCCGCACCTCTGCTGCGCAAAAAGTAGACGCTTTGTCAAGCGGCGGAATGGATGACTACGAAATCCCAGCCTTCTTACGCAAGCAAGCGGATTAATTTCAGTCGTTCAATTCAGTCGTTCAAGTAACTAAGCCCCCAGCCGTGTAAGCCACGGAGGGGCTTTTACAATCTGAGCATGCTTCAACAAAGAACCCTCAAATCTCTGACCCGTTCTGTTGGCGTGGGCTTGCACAGCGGCCAACGGGTGGAAATCACTCTGCGCCCTGCTGCGCCAGATACGGGAATTATTTTTCGCCGAATTGACTTGCCCCATGCTGTGGATATACCCGTCTCTGCGATGGCGGTCACTGACACCCGCTTAGCCTCTACGTTATCCCACGGGGATGCAAAAGTGCATACGGTGGAACACTTGATGTCTGCGTGTGCCGGCTTAGGGATCGACAACCTGTATGTCGATATTACCGCCGAGGAAGTCCCTATCTTGGATGGATCTGCCGCCTCGTTTGTATTTTTATTGCAAAGCGCGGGGATTGAATTACAAAATGCGCCGCGTCGCTTTATCCGAATCACGTCTGCCATTGAAGTGCAAGAAGGAGAGGGGGTCAACAAAAAATGGGCGACGCTCGAGCCGCACCATGGGTTCAAGCTCAGCTTTGCAATTGACTTTAACCATCCTGCGGTTGACTCTACGGGCCAAAGCGTTGAGTTTGATTTGAGTGCCGATTCCTATGTTCGTGATATCGCCCGGGCACGCACCTTTGGTTTTACCAAAGACGTCGAGATGATGCGGGCTAATGGCTTGGCTTTGGGAGGGGGGTTAGACAATGCCATCGTGATGGATGATTACAAGGTGCTCAATAGCGACGGATTGCGCTACGACGATGAGTTTGTAAAACATAAAATTTTGGATGCGATGGGTGATCTTTACATCGTAGGCAAACCTTTGCTCGCCCACTACCGAGCCCATCGATCAGGGCATGCACTCAATAACTTATTACTACGGAAATTGGTAGAGCACCCTAAATCCTGGGAGATGGTTACCTTTGAAGATGAGCGCAGCGCACCCAAAGGGTTTGCCCAACTTGCGGGTGCTTGGTAGATTGTCTTAGCAGTCGATCATTAAAACTTAGCGACTTCGACCCGCTTTGTATTTGCCAGTTTCATTGCCTCCGATGCTATCCGCCTGTGCTAAGCGGGCCATGGCTTTGCCCGCATGCGCATGGGTGATGGCTAAGCCTAAAGCGTCTGCGGCGTCGGGGCCGGGCAGACCGGGTAAAGCCAGCAAGCGTCGCACCATTTCTTGAATTTGCGTTTTATCGGCCCGTCCATGGCCAGTCACGGCCTGTTTCATTTGGAGTGCCGTATATTCGGCAACGTCAAGATCGGCGAGGACTAGCGCAGTCAATAGCGCACCACGCGCTTGACCTAATAAAAGAGTCGATTGGGGATTGACGTTGACAAAAATAATCTCAATCGATGCGCAAGTGGGCTGGTAGCGCGCAATCACTTCACCTATTCCGTCAAACAATACTTTAAGTCGGGCGGGTAACGCTTTGGAGACGAGGTGCTGGGTGCTGATGGTTCCACTGGCGACGTAATGAACACCTTTGGCGTCTAGATCGACCACGCCAAAGCCTGTGGTTCGCAGCCCGGGATCAATGCCAAGAATTCTCATCGTCATTTGGGGATCCGCGCATCGCCCATGCGCCCAACGATCACGCTGGCACGGTGACTCAGGTAGTCCGAGTTGGGTAATTTTTCAAAATATTTCGGCCGGGGCAACATGACGGCCAAGCGGGCTGCCTCATACTCGCTTAATTGCGCTGCACTTTTTCGAAAGTAATGGCGCGCTGCCGCCTCTGCCCCAAAAACACCTTCGCCCCATTCCACGTGGTTGAGGTAAATTTCTAAGATGCGCTCTTTGCTTAAAAAGGTTTCAAGCATCAGCGTTAAAACAAACTCCTGCCCTTTTCGAAGCAGGGTTCGCTCGCCCGATAAAAATAAATTTTTGGCAAGCTGCTGGGTGATGGTGGAGCCGCCTACGACTTTGGGTGGTCGCGCAGGTCGGGTCTGGTTTTTAGCCAATTGGGCCTCACGCTTGCTGGCCTTCTGCTCGGTTTTAGAGTTTTTCATCCATGCTTTCTCTAAAGCTTCCCAGTCCACGCCGTCATGGCTGGAAAAGCCATCGTCCTCGGAAGCGATCACAGCACGTTTAAGAGAGTCGCTGATTTTGGCGGAGTCTTGCCAATCTTGGCTCCAACGCAAGCGCCCGGTGGCCTGTGCCAATTGAAAGGCTTGAGAACGTTCAAACGCCGTAGATTGCGGGTCTAGCACAGCCATAGCCCCAACGCGCAATACAAAAAATAACTGCAGCCCAGCGAAAGCTAAGACAAACAGGATGAGTAAACGGACGAGCAATTTCATGGGGGTAACACCATTTGCGTCTGGAGTGTTTCGTCGCGGGCAAAGTGAAAGCGCGAAACAATCGCGAGTTGGTCGGTACTGCGCCGCATGGCTTCACTGAAATGCCCAAAGGGCCCTGAGGTTCTGGCAATCTCTTGGGCGCGTGCATCTAAGGCACTACTTCCTGAACTTTCGATCATCTCGGCATCGATCACATTGCCCTTGGAATTGACGGTCACGATCATGGTTAAAACACCGTAGAGTTTTTTACCCGACACTTCGGGGAAGTGTGTGGTTCCGCGTGTTTCAATCGCGCGGCGCATCGCATCGTAATACAACGCATAGGCGGCCTCTTTGACTGCGGGGCTAAGGTATTTTTTTTTGGGCCGGGCGTTTTCAGTGTGGATGCGTTTTTCAATTTCACCGAGCAAGGCCAGCATTTGGCGGCGTTGCTCTTTTTGCGCCTGCTGTGGTTGGTGCGGCGAATCGCTGAGCGGATGATGCTCTAGAGCGTTCAGCTGTGTTTTGATTTGGGCCAGCAGAATATTTTGTTGGGCTTGAAGGCTCGGCGTTCCGCCACTTGCCAATTGGGCTCGCACATCGCCGTCTTGGCTTTGGGGAGATGCTGGGAAAAGACTGCTGGCCCTGCCTTGCAAAGAATCCCCCCCACCTTCCAAATTAGTTTGTGCAATGGCTTGGGCTTTCACCGGGGGTATTTTCCCTTTGGCATTGACTAGGATCACTTCCAAGGGTGACTCTTCAAAAAGGCGGTTAAAGGCTTGAGGATTCACAAACCGAATCGTGAGTAAAGCCAGATGCAGCGCGATGGAAAATAGCAAAGCCCATTGCAAAGTTCCCATGGTGGGTATGCGCTGAAAGAATGGCCAATCGCGGATGCCGCCCATGCTTTACTCCGTTATGGCAGGCGCTTCATTGACGTCCACCGCAATGGCAATCGGCCCGGTGATCTCGTCGTCATCTTGCTGCTCGTCGCTTGCTTGGGAGGGTTCTGCATCGCCGTCCATCGGTGTGTCAAGGCGCTCTATTACGCTTCCATGGATATCTAAGGACACCAGATCCATCTCTCCAAGTTTCACCCGGACCCGCGCTCCACGGGCTAAGCCTTGCGCGCCCATCACAGGGAGAACCAAAGGCAAGTCTTCCGCACGCACCATGTTTTCTTTGAATACACCACAAAC
>SXSX01000114.1 GCA_005793295.1 Burkholderiales bacterium
GTCAAACTGAGTAAGAGTTCCAGCCCCGTGGCACCGGGTTCACTTTCTGCAAAAGGAAGGTCTTTTTCATCGGCACCTACAGGCGTATGGTCTGAAACCAAGGCGTCAATGGTTCCGTCGGCGAGTCCTGCTCGCAGAGCTTCGCGGTCACGCTGTTGGCGCAGCGGCGGGGTCAAGCGGGTTCGGCTGTCAAAGTAGCCAACGTCGAGGTCGGTGAGATGCAGGGAGTTGATGCTGACGTCACAGGTCACTGGCAAGCCTTGTGCCTTGGCCAAGCGCACCAGTTCGACGCCTGCGGCGCTGCTGATACGGCACAAGTGAACACGGGCATCGGTGGCACGCACCAGTTCAAAAATCGTATGCAAAGCGATGGTTTCTGCGGCAACCGGAACGCCGCTTAAGCCCATGCGGGTGGCTAAAGGCCCGCTGGCTGCAACGCCTTTGCCCAAGTACAACTCTTGGGGTCGCAGCCATACGGTATAGCCAAAAGAACGGGCGTATTGCAAGGCGCGTTGCATCACCTGCGTATTGGCCAGCGCCACTTCGGCCTGACCAAAACCGATACAACCAGCTTCGGAGAGTTGCAGCATCTCGGTCAAAATTTCGCCATTCAAGCCGCGGGTTAATGCGCCCAAAGGCAAGACCCGGGCTTGGTGCAATTTTTCAGCGCGAAAGCGAAGCATCTCAACCAAGCCGGGCTCGTCCAACACGGGATCCGTATCAGGTGGGCACACCAAACTGGTCACACCGCCGGCAACCGCAGCCGCCATTTCTGACTCCAGCATGCCTTCATGCTCATAACCGGGCTCGCGCAATCGCGCGGCCAAGTCCACCAAACCGGGGCACACGATGCATCCGGTAGCGTTGATGACCTTACCAGGCGTAAAGTCCGCCGGAATTTCGCCGATAGCGAGAATCCGGCCTGCGGATATGGCTAGATCGGCTTGAGCGTCAAAGCCACTGGCAGGGTCTAGGACGTGGCCATTTTGAATCAGTATTTTCATGGTGCGGTCCTTAGGCTTCGTTGCTGGCGACGATACTCATGACGGCCATTCGCACTGCGATACCGAATGTCACCTGTGGCAGGATGACGCTTTGCCCACCATCGACCACCGCAGAGTCAATTTCCACACCCCGGTTGATGGGGCCGGGGTGCATCACGATGGCATCGCTTTTGGCAAGCGTGAGTTTTTCTGGGGTCAGGCCAAAGCTTTTGAAATACTCTTGGCTGGAAGGCAGAAGCGCTCCGTTCATTCTTTCATTTTGCAAGCGCAGCATGATGATGACGTCACAACCTTTGATACCTTCTTCCAAGTTATTAAAGACACGCACACCCATGTGGGCCATGTCGCTTGGAACCAAGGTTTTAGGTCCGACCACGCGGACTTCAGCGCAACCCAAGGTGGTCAGCGCGTGAATATCGGAGCGGGCGACACGCGAATGCAAAACATCGCCAATGATGGCGACGGTGAGGTTAGAAAAATCTTTCTTAAAGTGCCGAATGGTGTACATGTCGAGCAAGCCCTGGGTCGGGTGGGCGTGTCGACCGTCACCGGCGTTGACCACGTGAACGTGGGGCGCAACATGTTGCGCGATCAGGTACGGAGCGCCCGATTCGCCGTGGCGGACCACAAAAATATCCGCCGCCATCGCGCTGAGGTTGGCAATGGTGTCTAACAATGACTCGCCTTTGGAGGCTGACGAGCGGGCAATATCGAGGTTGATCACATCCGCTGATAAGCGTGTCGCTGCGATTTCAAAAGTGGTACGGGTTCGGGTACTGTTTTCAAAAAAGAGATTGAAGACGCTTTTTCCGCGCAACAAAGGCACTTTTTTAACCTCACGGTCGCTGACCGATACGAAGTTAGCCGCCGTGTCCAATATATGGGTCAGGATGTCTTTGGACAGCCCTTCGGTAGAGAGTAAATGGATGAGTTCGCCGTGGCCGTTGAGCTGGGGGTTGCGTCGGTGCAGCATGGTCAGGCGTCCTTCACATCAAAACTAAATATTCCAGTGTCATTGCGGGCCAAGGCCAAAGATTGCGCAGCACTGAGGCTGACGCGAGCGGCGGCGTAGTCCGCCTGAATGGGTAACTCTCGCCCGCCCCGGTCCACCATCACTGCCAACTTGACACTCGCGGGTCGGCCGTAATCAAACAACTCGTTGATAACGGCTCGCAGGGTGCGCCCGGTATAAAGAACGTCGTCGAGCAATACGATGTGGGCCCCGTTTACATCAAAGGGTAGCTTGGTCTGTCCGCCAGCGGCAAGGCCGCGCTGGGCGAAGTCATCGCGGTGCATCGACGAAGAAATCGTACCGTGCACCCCTTCCAATCCCAAATCTTTTTGCAAGCGCTCAGCCAACCACGCGCCGCCCGATGTGATTCCGACCAAGCGGGCAGGCGTTTCGCTTAACAGCGGAACCGCCCGCCAAAGCTCGCGGTACAGCGCCTCAGCGTCTAGAACAAGTGTCATGGATTGAGGCTCCTCAAAAATTGCTCCAAGATGATGCAGGCTGATGCGGCATCGGCATCCTTCGCGCCCGAGGCCAACGCTTCGGTGGTACTGTAACGCTCGTCGACCTCGAATACCGGCAAGCCAAAGCGGCCGTGTAACTGGCGTCCAAATTTTTGGGCTCGCTGCGTATTTTCATGGGCCTCGCCGTCAGGATGGTAGGGAACACCAATCACCAGAGCGTCAGGTTGCCATTCTTTTAAACGCAGGGCGATTTCTGTAAATCGGGCGTCGCCAAGGGCTGCGATGGTGGGTTGCGCTTGCGCGGTTCCTAATAAGCGGTTGCCAACGGCTACGCCGGTTCGCTTCATGCCAAAGTCAAAGGCCATGAAGGTACTCAGGCGCGAAGCCACTTCACTCATGCACTGCCCGCCTGCGGAGAAATCATCCAAGCTTCAACACCGAGTAAGGACAAGGCGCTGTCGTAGCGCTTTTCGATGGGCGTGTCAAAAATGATACTGGCGTCGGCGTCCACCGTGAGCCAGCTGTTTTCTTTGATTTCTGTCTCCAACTGCCCCTCGCCCCATGAGGAGTAACCTAAAGACACCAAAACTTTACGCGGGCCCATCCCTCCCGCGATCGCCTCGAGTACATCACGCGAAGTAGTCATCTCTAAGCCGCCCGGGATGACCATGGTGGAAGCGTACGTAGGCTCTTGGGGGCGTTCCGATTCTTGGTAAGTGGGTTCGTGGAGCACGAAACCGCGCTCTTCATGCACCGGTCCGCCTTGAAAGACAGCTTGGTCAGCCAAGTCGGAGCGCTGCAAATGCAAATCCACTTTTCCGAACAGGGCCGCCATTTTGAGCTCAGCTGGTTTATTGATAATGATTCCCAGGGCACCGCGGGGGCTGTGTTCACACAGATAAACGACGCTTTTAGAGAATAGCCCGTCTTCCAAGCCCGGCATTGCAATTAAAAAATGGTGGGTGAGGTTGGTAGGTGCAGAATCGCCAGACATAGTTTTATTTTAGCGGCAGGTATGCAAAAACTTTTTTCGACCGGTTTGGTTTGGTTTAGGCGCGATTTACGCACCCACGACAACGCCGCCTTAGCTACAGCGCTCCAGCAATGCGATCAGGTGCATTGTGTTTTTGTCTTTGACCGCACCATTTTGGACAACCTTCCCCGCTCTGACCGGCGGGTTGAATTCATTTGGGGCAGCGTGCTGGCGCTAGATACGGATTTACGATCGCTGGCAAGTGAGGACACACCTCACACAGGTTTGATCGTTCGACGTGCCATTGCTGAAACTGAAATCCCCATGCTCGCGCAAGCCTTAAAGGCGCAAGCTGTCTTTGCGGCTAACGACTATGAGCCACAAGCTGTGGCACGTGATGCTTCAGTTCAGGCCGCATTAGAAAAGCAAAGTATCACATGGGTCGGTGTCAAAGACCACGTCATATTTGAAAAGCGGGAAGTCCTGACCCAAATGGGCAAGCCCTATGGCGTTTTTACCCCCTATATGCGAGCATGGTTGGCCCGTCTTAACGATGGGTTTTTACCCACATGGGATGGCAGCAACGCTAAAAAAGCCTTGGCCGCAAGGCCCGCCGCTTTTGCAAATGCTATCCCCTCGTTAGAAGCGCTCGGATTTGAAACAACCAACTTACAAAGTTTAGGCCTATTGCCAGGAGCCCGCGGGGGCGAACAACTGCTTGCCGATTTCTGGAGTCGGTTAGAGGCGTATGACGAAACACGCAATTTCCCGAGCATTAAAGGGCCGAGTTACTTAGGGGTTCATTTGCGTTTTGGCACGGTCTCCATTCGCCAGTTGGTTCGCCTTGCGCTGCCGCTGCACCGAGATGGGCGCACGGGTGCAAGCGTTTGGCTCAGCGAACTTATTTGGAGAGATTTTTATTTTCAAATCGTAGCCAATTTCCCCCATGTGGCCCAAGGCGCATTCAAGCCCGAATACGACGCCATCGCTTGGGAACAGGGGGCGCACGCCGAACAATTATTTAAGGCGTGGTGCGAAGGGCGCACTGGCTATCCTTTGGTGGACGCTGCAATGGCCCAACTCAACCAAACAGGCTATATGCACAACCGGCTAAGAATGGTCGCGGGCAGTTTTTTAGTCAAACACTTAGGGATTGATTGGCGCTGGGGGGAAAAATATTTTGCACAGCATCTCAACGACTTTGACCTGTCCGCCAATAACGGAGGCTGGCAATGGGTGAGTTCCAGTGGGTGTGACGCGCAACCCTATTTCCGCATTTTTAACCCGGTAAGCCAAAGCGAAAAATTCGACGCCCAAGGCAAGTTTATCAAGCGCTACCTTCCCGCTTTAGCTGCGCTTGACGCCAAGAGTATTCACGCCCCGTGGCTTGCGAAACCGTTAGCATTAGAAGCAGCAGGCTTAGAGTTAGGGCGGGATTACCCACTGCCCGTGGTGGACCACGCAACAGCCAGAGCCCGTACCTTGCAACGCTACGGCGCGGTTAAAAAAGCGCCATTGCCAAAAGAAGGCGAAGGGGCTTAAATTTGCACCATTTCAAAGTCTTCTTTGCGGGCGCCACATTCGGGGCATGTCCAATTCATAGGCACGTCGGCCCACAATGTTCCGACGGGGATTCCATCGTCAGGCGCACCTAAGGTTTCGTCATAAATCCAGCCACAAATCAGGCACATCCAGGTTTTAGCTTCGGTCACGGTGTCACATCGCCTTGAGAATAGAATTGTCTGATTGTAATAAGGTCCTACATGCCGTCCCCCATCGCCATCGCAGAAGATATTGAGGACTTTATCCAAGAGGTAGAGGACGACGGACCCGCAGCCAGCGTCATGGCCTTTAATGCCAACGACCCCAGCGGCGCAGGCGGCTTGTTAGCCGACACGGCGGCCATGGCTTCCGTAGGTGTTCACGCCATGCCGGTGGTCACGGGCGCCTACGCGCGAGACACCAGTGAAATCGTTGACCACTTTGCGTTTGACGACGACGCCGTCAGCGCCCAGGCACGCACCATTCTTGAAGATGTTCCCCCCGACGTTTTCAAAGTGGGTTTCGTAGGCAGTCCCGAAAACCTCAGTGCGATTGCGTCTTTGGTCTCCGACTACGCAGACGTTCCAGTCGTTACCTATATGCCCGACTTGTCGTGGTGGCAAGAGGATTTGATTGACCAGTACCTTGACGCATGCGCAGAGTTACTGCTTCCCCAAACCACCGTTTTGGTGGGCAACCACAGCACCTTGTCGCGCTGGCTTTTGCCAGACTGGAGCGCACAGCGCCCGCCTTCTGCTCGCGATATCGCCAAAGCGGCCCATGAATTTGGCGTGCCCTATACCTTGGTCACAGGTATTGCGTTGCCTGAACAATTTATAGACAACGCACTTTGCTCTCCGACGGCTGTCGTGTGCAATGAAAAATTTGAGCGTTTTGAAGCCACGTTTATTGGCGCTGGCGATACACTTTCTGCAGCACTCGCCGCGCTGATTGCAGCGGGCTCTGAATTGCGCGAAGCCGTCACAGAAGCGCTGAGCTATCTTGATCGCAGTCTTGAAGGTGGTTTTCGCCCTGGGATGGGGCATGTGCAGCCTGACCGCCTTTTTTGGGCCCACGCCGAATCCGACGACGAAGACTTTGAAGACCACGAAACTGACTTTCCTTTTGAAATGCCCCCCAATGAAACCCGCCATTGACCGAAATGTAGAACTTTTTGAACGCGCCTCTCGGGTGATTCCGGGTGGGGTAAATTCACCAGTGCGAGCCTTTAAGGCTGTTGGGGGCACGCCACGCTTTGTGACCCGAGCACAAGGCGCCTACTTTTGGGATGCCAACGGTCAACGTTACACGGATTACATTGGCTCGTGGGGCCCCATGATTTTGGGACACGGACATCCTGCCGTGGTCGAGGCGGTTCGAAAAGCCATACTCGAAGGGTTTTCCTTTGGTGCGCCGACCGAGCGAGAAATTGAACTGGCCGAAGAAATTATCAAACATGTTCCTAGCTTGGAGATGGTCCGCTTGGTGAGTTCAGGAACCGAAGCGGCGATGAGTGCGATTCGCTTAGCGCGGGGCGCAACCGGGCGAAACAAAATCATTAAGTTTGAAGGCTGCTACCACGGCCACGCCGACGCGCTTTTGTTAAAAGCAGGTTCAGGGCTTGCGACCTTTGGCAACCCGACCAGCGCGGGCGTTCCGCCGGAAGTTGTTCAGCATACGATGGTGCTTGAGTTCAACCATATTGCCCAACTGGAAGAGGCTTTTGCTTTGCACGGACAAGATTTAGCTTGCCTGATGATTGAGCCGATTGCAGGCAATATGAATTTTGTGCGGGCATCGGTCGCATTTATGCAGAGAGCCCGTGAGCTCTGTACCCAATACGGCGCTCTATTGGTGTTTGATGAAGTGATGACGGGGATGCGGGTTGCATTAGGCAGCGCACAAAGCGTCTATGCCAAAAGCATCCCTGGCTTTGAGCCTGACATGACAGTGATGGGAAAAGTCATAGGCGGGGGCATGCCATTGGCAGCCTTTGGTGGCAAACGCGCCGTCATGGAACATTTAGCGCCTATGGGGTCGGTCTACCAAGCCGGCACTTTGTCTGGCAACCCCGTTGCGACCGCCTGCGGTTTGGCAACACTGCGCGAAATTAGTCGGCCGGGTTTTTATGATGCCCTGGGCACCAAAACCCGCACATTGGTGAGCGGCCTACAAAGTGCGGCTGATGCAGCGGGCGTTCCTTTTTGCGGCGACAGCGAAGGCGGAATGTTTGGATTTTTCCTGATGGACAAGCTGCCGCAAAACTACGCAACCGTCATGACAACCGACAACAAGCGTTTCAATACTTTCTTTCACGGCATGTTAGAGAACGGCGTCTACTTTGCACCCGCCTTGTACGAGGCGGGCTTTATGAGCGCGGCACATACCGAAGCAGACATCAACCACACCGTCGACGCTGCGACAAAAGTCTTTCGCTTACTTGCTTAGTCGCTTAGTGTCGGAAGTGGCGTACGCCGGTATAAATCATCGCTACGCCGCGTTCATTGGCTGCGTTAACCACTTCATCGTCACGCATGCTCCCCCCGGGCTGAATGATGCATGTCGCGCCTGCGTCCACGACAACATCTAAACCATCGCGAAACGGGAAAAAGGCATCGCTTGCAACCACAGTGCCTTGCAAAGTTAAGCCTGCATGCTCTGCTTTGATACTGGCGATACGGGCAGAGTCAAGGCGGCTCATTTGTCCAGCGCCTACGCCCATGGTCATTCCGTCTAAGCAGAATACGATGGCGTTGGATTTCACGTACTTCGCTACCTTCCAAGCAAACAACATATCCTGAAGTTGTTCTGAACTCGGTTGTTTGGTCGTTACTACTTTCAAGTCTGCCAAGGTCAGCTCTTGGTTGTCTGCCGTTTGAATGAGCAGGCCCGAGCCAATGCGTTTAACGTCTACCGCGTTGCGGCCCTGCGTCCACGCACTGGCGTTGGCAACTACCACTGATCCCAAGGGTTTGGGCAGCGCGATGTGCAAAACCCGGACATTGACTTTGTTTTTCAATACTGACAAAGCGCCTGCGGTGAAGTCGGGTGCCATGAGGACTTCCACAAACTGTTGTGAAATTTGGTTTGCAGCCCGTTCATCGACGGTGCAATTGAGGGCGATGATGCCGCCAAAAGCCGAGGTGGGGTCGGTGGTAA
>SXSX01000115.1 GCA_005793295.1 Burkholderiales bacterium
CAAAGCCTCCAAAGTCGGCAACCAATCGGCGCGTGTTGGGGCTGTCACGTCCGGTGTACCAGCCTAATGGACGTTCGCCGGCTAGGGTCTGCATGATCTGCATAGCCTGCGCCATATGTTCGCGTTCGGTGGCTTCGTCGATATTTTGGTAATGGATCCACTTCAATCCATGGCATGCGATGTCGTAGCCGAGTTCTTGGAATGCGGCGCAGAGTTCCGGATTTTTTTGCAAGGCCGTGGCAACGCCAAACACGGTCAGCGGGAGTTTGCGTTTTTCAAATTCACGAAGAATGCGCCATACCCCAGCGCGAGAACCATATTCGTAAATACCTTCCATGCTGATATGCCGATCAGCAAATGCCGGGGGATTGAACATTTCTGACAAAAACTGCTCGGAGCCCGCATCCCCGTGCAAAACGCTGTTCTCGCCGCCTTCTTCATAGTTCAGTACAAATTGAACGGCAACCCGGGCTTGCCCGGGCCACTGCGGATGGGGCGGTTGGCTGCCATAGCCGATGAGGTCGCGTGGGTAGGCAGCGGTAGAGTCGTAATGTTTCATAGTGTTCGCGTTGTCGTTAGTGAAGTAGACTCAGGGATTAAGGCGGCTTGTACATGGCACAGGTGTTCGTCAAGCAGTGTCAAGGCCAAAGTTTCGTCACGGGCTTGGATGGCGTGCACGATGGCGATGTGTTCTTCTTGGGAATGGGCGGCTTCTTGGTCGCTTTGGTACATCATGGTGATGAGTGCGCAGCGCGAGTTCAGGTCGCCTAGCATCTGCGCGAGCACGGTGTTGCCGATAAGCTTTGCCATCAGCACATGAAAATCTCCAAGTAATTCGGTTCGATTGGAAATATCGCCTTCTCCAATGGCTGCGCCTTCAAGTTTGATATGGTCTTTCAGTGCTTTGATATGTTGGGGTTTCAGGTCGGCAATCAGCGTGCGAACCATTCCCGCTTCCAACATGCGGCGCACCGCGAAAACTTGTCGCGCTTCATCCATTGACGGCGCAGCAACAAATGCGCCGCGCGCGGGTTCCATGCGAACCAAGCGGTTTTGCGACAAGCGAAACAGGGCTTGTCGAATGAGGGTGCGCGAGACCCCGAATTGGTCTGCAAGTTTTTGCTCAACCAATTTGGATCCGGGCAGCAGACGGTGCTCCACAATGGAGCGCGTCAGTGCGTCAACAATAAATCCGGTGGGCGTGGAATTTTCCATGCGGATAATGATAGCGTTAAACCATCAAAAGTGTATACACTTCGATTTGAATTTTCAAGTGTTCCCCCAAGGAGACTGTCATGGGACTCAGCACCCACGTTTTAGACACCATGCATGGCACCCCCGCCGCGGGGATGCGCGTTGCGCTTTACGCCACGGATTCGGCGAGCCCCAGCGCAAAGGCCACTTTGGTCAAACAGTTTGTACTCAACAGCGACGGCCGCAACCCTGACGGCATGTTGTATGACCACGATGCCTTAAAAGCAGGAACGTACCGTTTGGTTTTTGATGTGGCTGGGTATTTCAAATCCCAAGGCGTCGCTTTGCCAGAGCCGGCGTTTTTAAACCAGGTGGGTTTGGATTTTGGCGTTGCCAATGCAGCCCAGCATTACCACGTTCCATTGCTGGTAAGCCCGTGGAGTTACTCGACTTACCGCGGGTCTTAAATTACAGCTGTCCCTCAGACAAGGTATCTAACTGAAAGCGGCCGCTCTTGTGCCATAGCCAAGTGTCGGTATAAGTCACCCGTCCCATCTTGATAGGGGCGGGGTAGGGGGCAGCGTCTTTGACCGCCCGCTCAATTTGCGCCATGACGGCAGGAACATGGTCAGGCGCTCGCATCCAACGCACTTCAGTGACTTCGCCGCGTGGACCAATATCGACTTGCAACACGCCAACGGCTTGCAGCAGAGGGGGCATTTTTCCTTGGTAAATCCGGCTGTTGAGTTTTTTGTAAAGATGCGACGCTGCGTCGCGGCGATATTCCCGTGGGGTTGGGGCTTGCGATACGTAAGTAGGCGGAGCCTCTTTAGGAATCGCAACTTGGGGTTGGGGTTGGGGTGCGGGTACGATGGCAACCGGTGTCTGGGGTGCGTTGGCGCAGCCAATAACAAACAGAGTAAACCCTGTACATATCAAGGTCCCAAGGCGCAATGCGACGGGCTGAGGGAGTAAGGTCATGTTGTATCTCCAACGATGTATCTTTTTATCTATTTTAAGAAAACATTCATGCTAAGTCATGCGTTTCAATTTTTAAACCAACTCGCGCACAGTACCGCGGTTTTGGTTTTGGTGCAAGCCACCCGGGGGTCTGTGCCCCGGGGCGCGGGAACTTGGATGGGCGTTTTTCCGAATAGTTTGGTGGCCACGATTGGCGGAGGTCGGCTAGAACTCGATGCCATCGCCCATGCCCGCGCGATGGCCCATGAGCCCGGTGGCATAGAAATTCGGCGCTTTTCCTTGGGGCCGAGTTTGGGTCAGTGTTGCGGTGGGGAAGTGGAGTTGCGCTTTGAGTGTGTGAGTGCCGCTGACGCCTTGGCGCTGGCACCGCGCTTAGAGGATAAAAAGTTTCCTGTCGCCTTGTTCGGCGGTGGCCATGTAGGGACTGCGCTGGTCAAGGTCTTATCGGCCTTGCCCGTAAATGTCACTTGGATTGACAGCCGCGATGAGATCTTTCCCGAAGACGTGCCTTTGGGAATACGCTGTGAGCACTCCAACCCGGTTCACGCGGCCGTTGCAGACCTGGTACCGCAGTCTCGGATCCTCATCATGAGTTTCAGCCACGCCGAAGATTTGGACATTGTTGCAGCGTGTTTATTGCGTCAAAGAGTCAAAGCTGATTTGCCTTTCATTGGGCTGATCGGCAGCAAAACCAAATGGGCTACTTTTCAGCATCGTTTAGAAGCCAAGGGTTTTACGACCGAGGATCTCGCCCACGTCACATGCCCGATAGGGATAGACGGCATCTATGACAAACGCCCCGAAGTGATTGCTGTGTCTGTCGCAGCCCAGTTGTTGAAGGTAACTTAGCTTAGCGTTGAAGCAAGGCAAAACTGTATACAATTTCCAACAAGGAGAACCGCACACCATGGAAAGTTATTTATTGGACTGGGCCAACTTGCTGTTGCGTTGGGTTCACGTTATTACTGCAATTGCCTGGGTTGGCTCGTCGTTTTACTTCGTATTTTTAGACAGCAGTCTCACGCCGCCAACGGATCCTGAGTTGCAACGCCAAGGGGTCAGTGGCGAGCTTTGGGCGGTACATGGCGGGGGGTTTTACCACCCCGTGAAGTTCGCGGTCCGCCCGCCGGAGTTGCCCGCCCATCTGCATTGGTTTTACTGGGAAAGTTACAGCACGTGGCTGACGGGTTTTTCTCTATTCACTATTTCCTACCTTTGGAACGCAAGCACGTACCTCATCGACAAATCCGTGATGGACTGGGCACCAGCAACCGCTGTGGCCGTGGCCTTGGGGTTTTTGGTGGTTTTTTGGTTGGCCTATGACGGGGACCACGAAGGCGAGCTACATCCTCACCCTCTACGAGAAACGGGTGGCGCCCCAGGACCTGCCTTTCTTCGTCGGATTGATGGAGCATCTGGCCGCCCACGATCTCAGCTGCCCAACGCCTATCCGCGCCCGCGACGGGCAAGCGCTCCGGCGTCTCAACGGCCGGCCGGCGGCGATCGTCTCCTTCCTCGAAGGTCTGTGGCCGCGGCGGATCTTGCCGGCGCATTGCACCGGCCTCGGCGACGCGCTGGCGCGTCTGCATCGGGCCCAGGAAGGCTTCACGATGCGGCGCCCCAACGCACTGTCGATCTTGGGCTGGCGCTCGCTCGTCGCCGCCTGCGAGACCAGAGCCGACGAGGTCAAGCCCGGGCTCGGCGCCGGCATCAGGGCCGAACTCGCCGTCCTCGAGGGCGCCTGGCCCATGGGTCTGCCGGAGGGCGTGATTCATGCCGATCTCTTCCCCGACAACGTCTTCTTCCTGGATGACAGGGTCTCCGGCCTCATCGACTGCTATTTCGCCTGCAACGACTACCTCG
>SXSX01000116.1 GCA_005793295.1 Burkholderiales bacterium
ATCGAAAACCCGTCGAAATATTCCAAGAATTCGTTCGCCAAAATCGCATTGCTCGGAATTTCACACATCATGATGAGCTTCAAATCGTCTTTGCCACGCTCTAATCCGTGACGGGCCAATAACTCGGTGACTTTTTTGGCTTGCCCCAAGGTTCGCACAAAAGGAACCATGACTTGAACATTAACCAGCCCCATGTCATTGCGAACGCGTTTGATTGCTTCACACTCCATTGCAAAGGCTTCGCCAAATTCAGCGCTCACGTACCGAGCTGCACCGCGAAATCCGAGCATCGGATTTTCTTCTTCGGGTTCATAGCGGCTGCCACCAATAAGTTTGCGGTATTCATTCGATTTAAAGTCTGACAAGCGCACGATCACTGGCTTAGGCCAAAAGGCAGCCGCAATGGTTGCAACGCCTTCAGCAACACGGTCCACATAGAACGCACGGGGCGATGCGTGACCACGGGCCACGGATTCCACCGCCTTTTTTAAATCGGCATCGACATTGGGATAGTCCAAGATCGCTTTGGGGTGAACACCAATGTTGTTATTGATGATGAACTCCAAACGCGCCAAGCCTACGCCCGAATTAGGAAGTTGGCAAAAATCAAATGCCAATTGCGGATTGCCCACGTTCATCATGATTTTGACGGGCATCTCTGGCATCTCACCCCGCTGCACTTCCGATATTTCAGTCTCTAACAGGCCGTCATAAATAAAGCCCGTATCGCCTTCAGCGCAGCTTACAGTCACCAACATTCCGTTTTTAAGAACGTCTGTGGCGTGACCACAACCGACCACTGCGGGGATCCCTAATTCACGCGCAATAATGGCTGCATGGCAGGTGCGGCCGCCTCGGTTGGTCACAATTGCAGAGGCACGTTTCATCACCGGTTCCCAATTGGGGTCGGTCATATCTGTCACCAAAACATCTCCCGCTTGGACGGTGTCCATCTCGCTGATGTTGTGAACGATACGCACTGGCCCCGTGCCGATTTTTTGCCCGATCGCTCGACCTTCAACCAAGACCGCGCCCTTGCCTTTGAGCTTGTACCGGTATTCCACGGAATTACCAGCTTGGCTTTTGACCGTTTCTGGTCGGGCTTGCAAGATGTAGAGATGGCCATCGAGGCCATCTTTACCCCACTCACGATCCATGGGTCGACCGTAATGGTCTTCGATCACCAAAGCGTAGTGGGCAAGTTGCTCCACATCGCTGTCTGTTAACGAATAGCGGTTTCTCAACTCAGTAGGCACTTCTGTGGTCTTCACCAGCTTGGCGCCTGCCGCTTGCTCTTCTTGGCTGGTGAATTCCATCTGTAAAAGCTTGGAGCCCAAACTTCGGCGAATCACCGCCCGTTTACCCGCTCGAAGCATAGGTTTATGCACATAGAACTCATCCGGATTGACAGCGCCTTGGACTACGGTTTCACCCAAGCCGTAGCTCGAAGTAATGAAAACCACATCCGAAAAACCGGACTCGGTATCAATCGTGAACATCACGCCCGCCGCACCCAAATCAGAGCGCACCATGCGCTGTATTCCCGCGCTCAAAGCCACATGTTCGTGGGCAAAGCCTTTGTGAACGCGGTAACTGATGGCGCGGTCGTTGTAGAGCGAGGCAAAGACTTCTCGAATTTTGTGCAAGATATCTTCAATGCCGACAACATTCAAAAACGTTTCTTGCTGACCCGCAAAAGACGCGTCTGGCAAATCTTCGGCAGTTGCTGAAGATCGAACCGCAAAGGACACCTCGGGGTTACCAGACTGCAAGACTTTAAATTCCCGACGAATCCCTTCTTCCAAAGCTTGGGGGAAGGGCTGCGCCTCTACCATCGCGCGAATTTCGGCTCCAGCTAAAGCCAAGGCCCGCACGTCTTCTGCATCGAGCTTAGCCAAGCGGGCGTTGATGCGACCGCTCAAGTCCTCATATTTTAAAAACTCTCGAAAGGCATGGGCTGTGGTGGCAAACCCTGTGGGAACCTTAACGCCTTGCGGTAGTTGAGAAATCATTTCTCCTAAGCTGGCGTTTTTTCCACCGACCGATTCGACATCGGTCATCCGCAAAAGTTCAAAGGGAACCACTACATCGGTCGGGCCGAATAGATTAGACATAAAGACTCCAAAGTTAAAAACCCTGGCGGTTGCGCGTAGCCCGCTGCCTTTGTGTTTGTTGCTTTACACAGCGACGCCATTCAAAAACCGCGAAAAATGAAGGTCATTGTAAGGCGATGATCCCCTCGCTCATGGGATTTGCCATGGGTGCACAATTCAGGCCTTAACGCATCTATTTCTAAGTCAACCCCTATGCCCAATCGCACCGTATTTTTTGTTTCCGACGGAACTGGCATCACTGCTGAAACTTTTGGCAATGCCATCTTGGCCCAATTTGAAACCAAGACGCGGCATGTTCGCCTGCCTTTTATTGACACCGCCGACAAAGCGCACCAAGCGGTTCGACAGATCAACCACGCAGGCGTTGTGGATGGCAATAAACCCATCGTTTTTACGACGCTGGTGAATATGGAAATTTTGAAAGTGATTCAAGAAGGCTGCCAAGGCATGCTCCTAGACATGTTTGGTATGTTTGTTCATCCTTTAGAGCAAGAACTTAACCTGAAATCGAACCACCGCGTTGGACGGTTCAGCGATGCCAGTAAAAGCAAGGAATACCACGACCGTATTGAAGCCATTAATTTCTCACTGGCCCATGACGACGGGCAAAGCAACCGCGACTTAGAGCAGTCCGATGTGATTTTGGTCGGGATCAGTCGCAGCGGTAAGACGCCGACCTCCCTTTATTTAGCCATGCAATATGGCCTAAAAGCATCAAACTACCCATTAATCCCCGAGGACTTTGATCGCCGCCAACTTCCGCCAGCATTGCTTCCCCACAAGAGCAAGATTTTTGGTCTCAGTATTCAACCCGAGCGATTAAGCGAAATTAGAAACGAGCGCCGACCCAACTCTAAATACGCATCAATAGAAAACTGTCGTTTTGAAGTCTCTGAGGCAGAAAGCATGATGCGCAGGGCAGGAATTCGGTGGCTTTCGACGACCACTAAATCCATCGAAGAAATCGCCACCACGATCCTGCAAGAACTCCACCCCGAGCGATTGGCCTATTGACCGGGGTAGGAAGTCGCCTTGTTTTACAGGCCGATTGCCGCAAGTCCCGCTTTTGCAATCTGAGCGTCTTCGTTGGACTTCACGCCGCTCACGCCCACTGCGCCTAAGCAATGGCCGTCTTTCATGATGGGGACACCGCCTTCGAGCATGCCGTCTAACGTAGGAGCGCTCAAAAATGAAGCCCGTCCGCCATTGATCATGTCTTCGTACACCTTACTCTCGCGCCGACCCATGGCCGATGTACGCGCTTTTGCCGGGGCGATCAACGCTGAAATAGGAGCTGCGCCGTCTAAGCGTTGAAACCAAAGCATATTGCCACCGTCATCGACGATGGCAATACTCACGGCCCAACCGTGCTTAAT
>SXSX01000117.1 GCA_005793295.1 Burkholderiales bacterium
CGTGGCCGCCACCGTGCATCTGGGCTTCCAAACGAATGCGGGGTTTGCGGCGAACAAACAATGCGCCGATGCCTTTGGGACCGTAGGTTTTATGGGAGGTTAAGCTCATCAAATCTACGGGCATTTCGGTCAAATCAAAGGCTACGCGCCCGGTTGCTTGGGCTGCATCGACGTGAAAAATAATTCCTTTTTCGCGGCACAGGGCGCCGATGGCTGAAATGTCTTGGATCACACCAATTTCATTGTTTACGAACATTACGCTGGCCATGATGGTGTCTGGTCGAATGGCGGCTTTGAAAACGTCCAAATGGACCAAACCGTCTTCTTGAACATCTAAATAAGTTACTTCAAAACCTTGCCGCTCAAGTTCGCGGCAGGTGTCTAAAACCGCTTTGTGTTCGGTTTTAACAGTGATGAGGTGTTTACCTTTGGATTTGTAAAAGTGGGCAGCTCCCTTCAATGCCAAATTATTGGATTCGGTAGCACCCGAAGTCCAAACGATTTCACGTGGGTCAGCGCCAATCAGATCAGCGACTTGGCATCGCGCTTTTTCAACCGCGGCTTCTGCTTCCCAACCCCATGCGTGGCTTCGGGAAGCGGGGTTCCCGAAGTGCGAACGCAGCCATGGAACCATCGCATCTACCACCCGCTCGTCGCAAGGGTTGGTGGCGCTGTAATCCATGTAAATGGGGAAATGTGGCGTTGTTTCCATGGTGTGTCAATCTACAAAAAATTAAACTTTAGAAAAAGTGTTCCCAAGGGCGAAAACCGAGTTGGGCGTATTGATACGAATCGGCTTAGAAACTGGCATAGCAGAAATAGCGCGCTTTAAGCTGGGCTTTTCTTCTACTTGCAGGCCTTTGGCCAATTGGTCATCAACCAATTTTTGCAAAGTAATCGAGCTTAAAAACTCGACCATTCGGGTATTGAGGGACGCCCATAAATCGTGGGTCATGCAGCGAGCACCATCACCCAAGCAGTTTTCTTTGCCTCCGCATTGGGTCGCGTCAATGGGCTCATCGACCGACACAATAATGTCGGCAACCGTGATTTCAGAAGCCTTACGGGCTAGGGTGTAACCGCCTCCGGGTCCGCGAGTGGACTCGACCAGCTCATGGCGGCGCAACTTGCCAAACAACTGCTCAAGGTAAGACAGGGAAATTTGTTGGCGCTGGCTGATCGCAGCCAGCGTGACAGGGCCGTTGGACTGGCGCAGGCCGAGATCAATCATGGCGGTAACAGCAAATCGGCCTTTGGTGGTGAGACGCATCGCAAACTCCTAGAGTCTTGTTAAGTTGACTAACGAGGTCAAGTATACACAACATCCCACTGTTTTGCTCGGGTAAGTAGACTGATCGGTCACAATTTTTACTATCAGGCCTTTAGAGGCAGTATAAGTACGTTGTCAGTACCGGGCGCACCAAAGGCCTGGGCCTTCAAAATGCCCAACTGGTCCCTGACGCGGGCGGCTTTTTCGAACTCCAAATTGCGAGCGTGTTCCATCATGAGTTTCTCTAAGCGTTTTATTTCGCGGGAAATGTCTTTCTCGCTCATGTCTTCCACTTGGGCGCGTTGCATCGCGTCTCGCTCCAAACGCTCGGCTTCTTTGCCCGCTTTTTCGCTGTAAACGCCGTCAATCAGATCCCGCACTTCTTTAACAATACTTCGTGGTGTGATTCCGTGGGCCAGGTTGTGAGTAACCTGCCTGGCCCTGCGGCGAATGGTTTCATCGATGGCTTTTCTCATCGATTCAGTGACTTTGTCGGCGTACAAAATAGCCCGCCCATTCAGGTTTCTTGCGGCCCGGCCAATGGTTTGAATCAAAGAGCGTTCGGATCGCAAAAAGCCTTCTTTATCGGCGTCCAAAATCGCGACCAATGACACCTCAGGAATATCAATACCTTCGCGCAGCAGGTTAATTCCCACCAGCACATCAAAGGCGCCTAGCCTTAAATCGCGAAGAATTTCCACCCGCTCCACCGTGTCTATATCGCTGTGAAGGTAACGAACTTTCACGCCGTTATCGGTTAGATAGTCGGTAAGTTGCTCGGCCATGCGTTTGGTCAGCGTGGTAATTAAAACGCGTTCGTGCTTCTCCACCCGAATGCGTATTTCCTGCAACACGTCATCCACTTGGGATGTCGCGGGTCGAACTTCTACTTCGGGATCAACCAGTCCGGTGGGTCTAACCAACTGCTCTACGACCTGTCCTGCGTGATCTTTTTCCCATTGCGCTGGGGTTGCAGACACAAAAATCGCTTGACGCATCTTGGTTTCAAACTCTTCAAACTTCAAGGGTCGGTTGTCTAAGGCGCTTGGCAAACGAAACCCATATTCAACCAAGGTGGTTTTACGCGAGCGGTCGCCGTTGTACATGCCACCAAACTGCCCGATGAGTACATGGCTCTCATCCAAAAACATGAGTGCATCTTTGGGCAAATAGTCTGTCAATGTGGCAGGCGGCTCGCCAGGGGCTGCGCCTGACAGATGCCGAGAATAGTTTTCAATGCCTTTGCAGTGCCCTACTTCGCTCAACATTTCCAGATCAAAGCGCGTACGTTGCTCTAAGCGCTGGGCCTCCACCAGTTTGCCTTGGCTCACAAACTCTTTCAATCGATCGGCAAGCTCGACTTTGATGGTCTCAACAGCCATCAACACCTGCTCGCGCGGCGTCACGTAATGGCTGCTGGGGTAGACGGTAAAGCGTGGGATTTTTTGGCGAATTCGGCCTGTCAAAGGATCGAAAAGCTGCAAAGATTCAATTTCGTCATCAAAGAGCTCAATGCGAATGGCCATCTCGCTGTGCTCAGCAGGAAAAATATCAATCGTGTCGCCTCGGACGCGAAACGTTCCGCGCGAAAAGTCCATGTCGTTGCGTTGGTACTGCATTCGCACCAACTGAATAATCATGTCGCGCTGCCCGAGCTTGTCGCCGGCTCTCAAAGTCATCACCATCTTGTGGTACGCCTCGGGTTGTCCAATGCCGTAAATGGCCGAGACGGTTGCCACAATCACCACATCGCGTCGCTCCAAAACGCTTTTGGTACATGAAAGCCGCA
>SXSX01000118.1 GCA_005793295.1 Burkholderiales bacterium
ATGAAGCCGAAGCCGCCCGCTGGTGCAAACTTAATATGAAGAAACCCATTGTTGGCTTTATCGCGGGCGTCACCGCCCCCGCAGGCAAGCGCATGGGCCACGCAGGCGCTTTGATTTCTGGCGGCGCAGACACGGCTGATGCAAAGCTGGCGGTGATGGAAGAGTGCGGTTTCAAAGTCACACGCAACCCATCGGAAATGGCGAAATTGTTAAAAGCAATGTTGTAAATACAATAGCAACTCCCAAGCCGATCAAGTCAAGGCCTCAAAAACTTGTCCGATAGGCCATGAAAGTGCCTTGACATTCCGCTGGGGCACTTTTCTTTTTTTGATTGAGGCAGGTACGCGCATTGAACTCTTACAAAGCACGGTGTTTTGGATCGGTTTATTGAAGATCATTTGGATCAACATCATCCTTTCCGGCGACAACGCCGTCGTAATCGCTTTGGCTGCTCGCTCTTTGCCGCATTCGCAACAGAAAAAGGCGGTTTTATTTGGTTCTGGTGCGGCGGTCGCAATGCGCATTGGTCTCACGGTGGTTGCCGTCAAGTTGCTTGAAATGCCCTACTTACAAATCATCGGTGGCGTTTTGCTCCTGTGGATTGGCGTACAACTCTTAAGTGAGGACGAGGGCGAAGAGGGAGAAGGCAAACACCACGGCTCACTGATGGCCGCCATCCGAACCATTTTGATTGCGGATCTGGTCATGAGTTTGGATAACGTCATTGCCGTTGCTGCTGCGGCTAAAGGCAGCATGGTTTTGTTGGTTCTAGGATTGGCCATCAGTATTCCCTTGGTCATTTTTGGCAGCACCTTGATGATTCGACTGATGGAACGCTATCCTTTTATTGTCACGCTTGGCGCGGCTTTAATTGGCTGGGTAGCTGGAGAAACCATTAGTAACGATACTGCTTTACACGAATTTGTACTGAGCAACGCTTGGGTCCACAGTGCCGGGCCCGTTGTGGGAGCCGCCTTGGTGCTTGGTTTGGGAACCTGGCTTCAAAAAAGATCACTCTCAAATGAATAGCATAGAGAATATTGCGGTGTGATACCGTTAGGCTCTTATTAAAAGTGGAGGTGTGTATGAAGCGCTCTGTACAAAAGGGGTTCACCCTGATTGAGTTAATGATCGTGGTTGCGATCATCGGCATCTTGGCAGCCATCGCCCTGCCACGTTACCAAGACTACACCGCAAGAGCCCAAGTGACTGGGGCGCTTGCAGAAATCACCGCAGGTAAAACGCCCATCGAAGAAAAAATGGCGGTGGGCTTAGCTGCGGCTATTCAATCCTCAGGTGACTCGGCGGGGACAGGTGCTGCCCAACTTAACTTGCCTGACAACACTTCCCGCTGCACATATTTGGTAGCGAATGCAAAAATGGATGGATCCGCTGGGGTTCTCTGCACCTTGGCGGGTACGCCCCAAATTAACGGCAAGTTAATTCTCCTTAAACGCAACGCTGGCACCACAGGCGATTGGGTCTGTTCATCAGATGCAGCCCAAAAACTCCTTCCTACTGGTTGCACCAATGCAGCAACGGGCGACGTCAAATTACCCTAATCGCCTCACTTCTATTTGCCCTGCCTTGGCTTAACCCGTTTGCAGCCGGGCCCACGCCAGCGGTCAGCCCTTGGTTATTTAGCTGGGCGTGCGCCTCCGGAGTTTTGCTTTGGTGGTGCTTTGTTCCGCACCTTCAACGCAACGACAAACTCACCAACGCGGCCAACTATGCGTGGCTTGGCGCGGCAGTTATCAGCGCCGTCCTCGGCTTTCTTCAGTTTTTCAACCTTGAAGGTCCGTTTTCGCCTTTGGTAAACCAAACCGGACTGGGTGAAGCGTTCGGTAATCTGCGTCAACGCAACCAATATGCAACGCTGTGTGCTATCGGTTTAGCAGTCTTGGGAACCATGGCTACGTCCCGCCACTGGGTGCGTGCACGCCCATTCACCGCAGTGGCTGCCGCCCTCTTAGGAGCAGCCATGGCTATGAGCGGTTCTCGCACGGGCTTACTAGAGCTTGCGTTCTTACTCATACTGGCTTGGCGCTGGCGCGGGGCCCGGGTCTGGACGCTGGCTATCGCATTGGTGGCGTATGGCATCGCTGCGCACTACTTCCCTCGCTGGGCGGATATCGATATCTCTGTTTTTGCGCGTTTACATGACACCAGCGAGATGTGTGCCAGCCGCTTAAGTCTGTGGGGCAATGTGTTGCAGCTTATTGCCCAAAAGCCATTTTTGGGTTGGGGTTGGGGCGAGTTGGACTATGCGCACTTCATGACGCTCTACGCCAACCCGCCGTTTACGGGCTTGCGCTTTTGTGCTGTCTTGGACAACGCACACAACCTGCCTTTACAGCTCGCCGTTGAACTCGGTATCCCAATCGCTTTGGCCGCTTGCTATGGACTTTTTGTTTGGATCCGGCGCAAAACGCCTTGGCAAGAACTTGATTCGAACCGGCGGATCGCCTGGTCTATTCTTGGCGTGATCGGTATTCACAGCCTTTTGGAATACCCCTTGTGGTACGGTCCTTTTCAAATCGCCGTGCTGATGTCACTTTGGATGTTACGTAGTCCTAAGCCCGTCCCAGATAAAGCCAATCGCCTGCATGTGGTGCTCGTGGCTTTCAGTGGCATCGCCATGGCAGCTATCGTTGGCTTTTCCTCTTGGAGTTACTGGCGTGTGAGCCAACTCTACATCGAACCAGAAGCGCGCGCCACGGCTTACCGCACCAACACCTTAGAAAAAATCAAAGACACTGTGTTGTTTCAAAACCAAGTGCGTTTTGCACAACTGGCCATCACGCCTTTAGACACAGAGAACGCCCAAGAGATGTTTGCATTGTCGCAAACGGTTCTTCACTTCTCCCCCGAACCCCTGGTGATCATCAAAACCATCGAAAGCGCCAAGCTCTTGGGCCACAAAGACGATGTGCTTTTGTACTCACGTCGGTTTGAAGCGGCTTTTCCGCTCGAATATGCGGCGTGGTCTCAGGGCCGTTGACACACATCCACCCATACCCCTTGTGTCAGCTCTGCCAATAACTGAACGCTTATGCGCACGGCGGTGTTGACGGAGCCCGCTGCCGGCAAGACCTCATCAAAGTCTTTTAGCGATTGATCTAAAAATACGGGCAACGGCGTCGCTAAACCAAAAGGACAAACGCCGCCAACGGGGTGACCGGTTAAGGTCTCCACTTCACTTAAGGCCAGCATCTTGCCCTTGCCAAAAGCCGCTTTAAATTTTTGGTTTTCAATGCGCGCATCTCCACTGGCAACCAACAAAACGTCACGCCCATCGCCCAGTCGAAAAGCCAGAGTTTTAGCTATACGTCCGGGTTCAACACCATGCGCAGCCGCGGCCAGTGCCACAGTGGATGTATTGGCTTCTAGCTCCATAATTTTGAAAGCCAGACCTTTGTCTTTAAAAAACTGGCGGACCGATTGCAAACTCACGCTTCGACTTCCAACTCAAGTACCACCGACATAGGGATTGGTTTTTCGCTCCCGCCCGAAGGTGCTTTCGGGGCCGTGACCAGGGATAAAAACGGTGGCATCGCCCATTGGCCAAAGCCGCTGTGTGATGCTGTCGATCAAGTCTTGGTGGTTGCCTTGGGGGAAATCTGTGCGGCCGATGCTGCCTGCAAACAAGACATCGCCTACAAAGGCGCGTCCTATGTCAGGAGAATAAAACACCACGTGACCGGGCGTGTGACCCGGGCAATGGCGCACCTGAAAGGTGTAAGCACCTAAAGTTACCGTGTCTCCATCGTGAAGCCAACGCGTGGGTTTAAACGGCCGTGCCGGCGGGAATCCATAGCTCGCCGCGGCCACAGCCAAGCCATCAATCCAAAATTGATCGCCTGTATGCGGGCCGATGATGGGCAGGTGCAGGCGTTCGGCCAAGTCTGCGGTTGCGCCGGCATGGTCTAGGTGGCCGTGGGTGATCCAAATTTGTTCTAAGTTCACCTTAAATTTCGCCATCGTGTCTAGCAACAGATCAAGGTCACCGCCGGGATCAATGATGGCGGCTTGGCGTGTTTCGTCACACCAAACGAGAGAACAGTTCTGTTGAAACGCGGTAACGGGAATAGTTTGGTATTGCAGCATGGCAATAAGTGTCGCATACCCGATGCTGCCGGTGCGTTTATCGCCGAAAATACACGCTTTCATTGGACCCAATGACCCAACCCCTACCCGCTCCTAATGCCCAGCGCTTTGCCATGATTGGCGGAGTCGAGTCATTTGCGCGAGGCACCACCGTCTCAGTGTTTCCGTTGGTGATGTACCACGCCTGGGGCAGTGCGGCAGTCGTTTCCCAAATCTACTTTGTGGTGGGTTTGGTGTCTTTGCTTACGGCGCTTATGGTGCCGTTGCTGACGCGTGTGTTTACCCGCAGGCCTATTTATATTTTTTCAGTTGTTTTGTACTTGGTCGGAGCAAGTTTTGGAACTTTGGGCGGTAAGTTTGCAACCGCTGCGCTGCTTTGCAGCGTGATTGCAGCGGCAATATCTTTCGTTTGCTTCAACGCCTACGTTTTGGACAACCTTGAAAAATCGGAGTTCGGTCGATTGGAGACCTTGCGCCTTTTTTACAGTGGCATGGGGTGGGTGGTGGGTCCTGTGATGGGGGTGTGGCTGATGTCTCGGTGGGAGGGCGCCCCCTTTGTGATGGTGGTCGTGGCGGCCCTTGTGATGCTTATTTTGATTCTGCGAACGCCCTTAGGCCGGGGCAAGGCGATTATTCAAAGTCCTGGGCGCTCGTCCAACCCTTATGCGCATGTGCGCCGTTTTTTTTCGCAACCCCGCCTCGTAACTGCGTGGTTGATTCCATTGGCACGCTCTTGCGGTTGGTGGTTTTATTTTGTTTATATCGGTATTTTTGCTGTTGAGCAGGGCTTGGGTAATCAAGTCGGCGGTATTGCTGCGTCGGTGGCGAACATGGGTTTGTTTTTAACACCCTTGATGCTGCAATGGATGCAGCGGCACTCGGTTCGCATGGCCGTTCGGGCTGGATTCTTTTTCGGCGGCTTGTGTTTTCTTGGCGCCGCTTTGTTGTCGGTCTTGCCATGGGTGACCGTGGCGGTTTTGATTTTAGGAACGTATTTTTTGGTGTTGCTAGATACGTGTGGCGCTTTGCCCTTCATGATGGCAGTCAAACCATCCGAGCGCACGGAGATGTCCGCGGTCTATTCCAGCTTCAGAGATGCCTCTGGGATTATTTCACCCGCAATTGCCTGGTTGGTGCTCCAATACTTCCCAGTAGCTGGCGTTTTTGCGGCCTCAGGATTGGTCCTGATGGCCGCTTGGATAGTCTCCGCTCGCCTACACCCCCAACTCGGCGTTCCTGGCGCCTCTCGCATCCGCAACCCCCATAACGCTTAACTTTTACACGTATGCCCCATTCTCAAGAACTCAGCCCCACCAACGACACGCGCATTCGCGCGGTTCGCCCTTTAACCACGCCCGCGCTATTACAAGAAAAGCTCCCTGCACGTGATGCCGTTTTAGCGACGGTTCTTCAAAGCCGCGAAGCGATTTCAAACGTTTTGCATGGGCGCGATGACCGCTTGGTGGTGGTGGTGGGTCCATGCTCTATTCATGACCATGACCAAGCCATGGCCTATGCGCGGCTTTTGAAAGTCCAGGCGGATGCTTTAAAAGAAGACCTGGTTATTGTCATGCGCACGTATTTCGAAAAACCCCGGACTACCGTGGGCTGGAAAGGCTATATCAACGATCCGCATTTAGATGGAAGCTTCTCTATCAACGAAGGCTTAGAGCTCGCCCGCGCCTTGTTGCTAGATGTTTTGGGCTTAGGTTTGGCCGTCGGTACAGAATTTTTAGATTTACTTAGCCCCCAATTTATCAGCGACCTCGTGAGTTGGGGCGCTATAGGTGCGCGAACCACAGAAAGCCAAAGCCACCGCCAGCTCGCTTCCGGTTTGAGCTGCCCAGTGGGTTTTAAAAATGGCACCGACGGGGGTGTGAAGATTGCCAGTGATGCCATTTTGGCAGCGCAATCGGTTCACGCTTTTATGGGTATGACCCAAATGGGCCAAGCGGCTATTTTCGAAACAACGGGCAATGACAACTGTCACGTTATTTTGCGCGGAGGCAAAGTCCCAAATTACAGCGCAGCCGACGTAAATGCCGCATGCAACTTGTTAAAAGGCGCTGGGTTGACTGAGCAGGTGATGGTGGATGTGTCACACGCAAATAGCAGCAAAGACCATTTACGGCAAATGACCGCTTGCAAAGACGTAGCGGAGCAAGTTTCCCTGGGGGAGCGCCGCATCATGGGCGTCATGATCGAGAGTCACTTGCATGAGGGTCGCCAAGACTTGATCCCGGGGGTTTCCTTGCGCTCAGGCGTGTCGGTCACCGATGCGTGTATCAGTTTTGAGCAAACCATTCCGCTGCTTGGTTCTCTTGCTCAGGCGGTAAGGGCAAGGCGCGAACTAAAACGCTAATTAAAGCGCTAACGCTTTTGCTTAATTAGTTCGGCGCGGAACCATAGGGCCGCGGCCTTCAATGTGGCGAAAGTTGATGCGGCCTTTGGTCAAGTCATATGGAGATAACTCCAAAGAAACACGGTCACCCGCCAAAATCCGGATGTGGTTCTTGCGCATTTTTCCTGCGGAATAGGCGATCAATTGATGGCCGTTATCTAGCGTTACGCGAAACCGGGTGTCGGGCAACACTTCGTTGACCACACCCATCATCTCGATCAGTTCTTCTTTTGCCATGAATTTTCCTTTACTTACGTATTGCGTACGAGGTTATTTTCGGGTCTAGTGCATTTTGAGCGCACTGTGCGCCCAGTCAATTCCTTGCGCAAGTGCGTATTGTGCCGCGGCATCGTGCGAAGAGAAATTATCGGTAAAACGCATGACGCGGTCTGTAGAAGCGCTTCCAGTTCCGCTTGCAATGGAAACTTGGGCTAAATAGCTGCCTTCAATATACAGACTAGGGCATGCAGCGATGCGGTATTTTCCTATGGTAACGGGGCTTATCAAGGTTTTATTGTTATGTTTATGAATCATTTAAAAATACAAGGTCACAGGCCATAGCAGGGGCAACCGTGATCGTTAAGGGAGGAATCCGCAGCCGTGAGAAGGCTTTTGGCGGTTTGCCATCGGGTGGCATTTGGGGCAGGCCCTCTGCCGGGGCTGCCCATGTAATGTAACACGGTTATGAAAATTGCGACTTGTACCCATAATGCGCTTTCTTATTACTGCGCTTTGAACGCCTATGAAACTAGATCGTTACGATAAAAAAATTCTTGAAATTCTGCAAGCCGAGGGGCGCATTCACAACCAGGATTTAGCTGACCGAATTGGTTTGTCTGCATCTCCTTGTCTTCGCAGGGTAAGGGCGCTGGAAGAGTCCGGCCTCATTCTCGGGTACCGGGCCATGCTCGATGCGCGCAAACTAGGGCTCACTTTGATGGCCTTAATCCATATTTCGATGGATGTGCATACCCCTGAACGCTTTGATCACTTTGAGGCCGCTGTTGCCGTTTTGCCAGAAGTTTTAGAGTGCTTGCTCATCACGGGCCAAGACGCAGACTACCAGCTCAAAGTGGCAGTGCGCGATATGGATCACTACCAATTTTTGCTGCTCAACAAAATCACCCGTATTGACGGGGTCACTGGCGTACACTCCAGCTTTGTTCTGCGGCGCGTAGTCGACAAAACAGCCCTCTGCGTTGCGTAAGTGCGCTTTATTTAACGTGCGTCGGGCAGCTCAATTTTGACCTCAAGCACTTCTAAATTGCCTTGTCGTTCCATGTTGACTTTGATGTCATTGGGGTTGATTTTGATGTACTTGCTGATAACAGCGATTAAGTCACGCTGCAAATCATGCATGTAATCGGGTTCTGCCGCATTGCGGCCACTGCGCTCGTGGGCAAGAATGATTTGTAAACGCTCTTTGGCAACACTGGCGGTCTTTTTTTTCTCGCCCAACAAAAACGAAAGAAACGACATGCTGTTATTTCCCACCAAACATACGCTTTAACAAACCTTGTTTGGGCGCCTCAGTAAAGCGCATGGGTTTGTCAACACCTAAGAAACGGTCAATCACGTCCTTATACGCTTCAGACACATCGCTTCCAGCCATGTGCACCGCCGGTACGCCTTGGTTGGATGCCTGTAGTACCGACTCACTCTCCGGTATGACGCCAATCAACGGGATGCGCAAGATATCTTGAATGTCTTCCAGTGAAAGCATTTGGCCTTGGTCTACGCGGGCAGGGTTGTATCGGGTGATCAATAAATGCTCTTTGATCGGCTCTAAACCTTCAACCGCACGTTTGGTTTTACTTGCAAGCATTCCTAAAATTCTGTCGGAGTCGCGAACTGAAGAAACTTCGGGGTTAGTGACCACTAACGCCTCATCTGCGAAGTGCATTGCCATCAGGGCGCCGGTTTCAATACCCGCAGGGGAGTCACA
>SXSX01000119.1 GCA_005793295.1 Burkholderiales bacterium
CCCATGGTTGCGCAGTGCTGAATGTAATGTTTTAGTTCGGTACTTAATGGGGGCGAGTCGAGCAATCCACCTACAACGACCAAAAAATCAATCGAAAGTGGATCAGGGAGTTTAGTAGTTGGCTGGATTTGGACTCCGCAGCTTGCTTGTATTGGCTGCATGTCGTGGCTTAAAACCGTCCAACTGCAGTCAATAGGACGGCTGCGGTCTCCCTCGTCTGCAGCGAGTCGCAATGTATCAACGAATGCTGAAAATGCTAATAGCGTGAACTTCGGACTAAGAATAAATCCGATACGCAATGGGTGTTGCATGGGTTTCACCGTATTACTCCGCGATGCCCTGCAATGCGACACTTCGACGCCGCAGGAGTTCGAGGGTTTGTTTGTGAATTAAATCGCTTATGTTGAAGCAAAACGGAAGGGCCATTTTTTTTAAAAAAATAGACGCGCTGGACTTCTATTGGCGCAACACCAACTTTTCTTTTGGTTTCAGACCACTGAATTTGACTCATAAAATCTTTCGCGCTCTGAAGGTGTCGCCTGAGGTCGTGATGTCGTAGGCACCTTCCATTATTCAGGCGGCCGTTCTTGGATGTACACCGAAGCTCAGAATTGTGGGTCACCTTGCGCCACAACTTTGGAGTCTCGGTCCCAATAAATTTGGCGTTGCAACCGTGCGGAGTGACCACTTTAAACCACTACAGAAACGCCACCTTCAACTCACGGGCTATGCCTTCCACACACACGTCAAACAAAAGCTTGCCCTTGCTAGCCGACGCAGGCTTGGCGGACGAGAGGCAGCCCGAGCTCGGCGTCCAATCCGGCTTGATAGGGAAAAAGTCATAAGGAGGAAAGGTCGCTGGCGGATGCTCCACTACTTTGGACATGTCGACCAAATTGGGATGCAAGTGCAGCATCAGCGAGGTTTCCAGCACGCCGCCATGCTCCACTGCCCAACCGGGGAAACCATCGGGATAGATAGTGCGGATGGTGTCTTCGGTCACAAAGTCCCAATACGACAACACTACCACCGAAAAGTTGGTGTTGCCTTCCCAGCGCAGTTCGCGCAGCGCCAGGTCAACGCCTTCCACTATGAACATGGAGTTCTCAAAGTGGCCATTGACCATGGCGACTTTGCGCACCCCGTGGCGTGCAAACTCCTTGAGGATGTCCTTGATCGTATTGGTTACCGTCATGCCGTCCAGACTGGTGGTTCCCGGCATGTGGTTGCCCCCGCCGCTCTTTTGCTGCGACTTGTATCCGTAGGCGATGGCAGGTGCTACCAGCGCGCCGATATTGCGGGCCACGCTCTGCGACATGGCGGTTGGCAGCAGCACATCAGGGTTCATGGACATGTGGTGCCCGTGCTGCTCCAGTGCCCCAATAGGCAGCAGCACCATGGTTTCGCCGTCTTTGACTAGTCGGTTGTATTCAGGCCAGGCCAGTTCGCCAATCATTACGCTTTGCGTCATATTCGTGCTCCAGAAGTGGGGTGTGCTGTTGTCAATCCGATTGGTGAAACAAGTGGGCGGCGCTTGCTTGCCAGTTTGTGTGCAGGACGTCACCGATTTTCAGTCCGGCGCTGTCATAAGCTGGCTCGGGGATCGTGACTTTCAATTCTTCGCCCTTCTCGCATTCAAGGTACAGGGTGACCATGTTGCCCACAAACTTGTAGCTCAGCAGTTTGGCCGTGATACTGTTGCAGTCCGCTTGGGCACCAACCAATTGCATCTGGTCCGCATTGACAAAGAAATCCGATTCGTTTCCCACCGTCACACCCACCGTGCCGGCGTATGCGGCCATGCGACCCAAGGGAGTCTGCAAGGTGGCAATACCGTTTTCCACCGACTCCACCCGCCCCCGCAAAATATTGACGTTGCCAATGAACTCCGCCACAAAGCGGTTCACAGGGTGGCGGTAGATGTCTTTGGGCGCACCAATTTGCTCCACCTTGCCACGGCTCATCACTACCACGCGGTCGGCCATGGAGAAGGCTTCGGTCTGGCTGTGGGTGACGTAGATAAAGGTAATACCTAACTCGCGTTGCAGTGAGCGCAACAGGGCTTGCATGCGCACGCTCAGGTGCGCGTCCAGCGCGCTCAGCGGATCGTCGAGCAGCAGCACCTTGGGCTCCGTCACCAGAGCACGCGCAAGAGCAACCCGCTGGCGCTGTCCGCCAGACAACTGCGACACGCTGCGGTCGGCAAACTCTTCAAGCTCCAGTTTCTTGAGCCACACGTGGGACTGCGCATATCGCTTGTCTTTGGACGCGCCGCGCATTTTTAAACCAAAGGCAACGTTGTCGCGCACGCTCAAAAATGGAAACAGGGCCAGGCTTTGCCACACCAAAGGCAGATCGCGCTCCCAGGCCGGAAGCCCGTTTTGCGATTTGCCGTCTAGGCGGATCTCGCCTGCGGTGGGTTCTTCCAGGCCGGCAAGCATGCGCAACAGTGTAGTCTTGCCACAGCCACTCGAACCCATGATGGCGAGGAACTCGCCGCGCTCAATCGTGAGAGATGTTTCTGTGACGGCCGTGTAGTCACCAAAGATCTTGGTAACCCGGTCAATTTCAATCAGGTGGTTTGCCATGTGTGTCTTCTCTTTTGAAATTTTTAATTCATGAGCCAGCGGGCTTGGAACGGATCGTTTTTCCCAGACCCGAGAAGACCATGGCCAACACCACCAACAAAATAGATGTCGCGAAAACCGCTGTGCCAATGGCATTGATGCGGGGACTGACCTGGCCTTGCAAGAACACCAGAACACGAACGGGAACCGTTTCCTCGAGACCGGATACAAACCACGCCACGGCGAACTCATCAAAGGAGATGGCGGTGGTGATCAGGAACGCGGCAATCAGGCTCTGCGCGCAAAACGGAATGACCACGTAACGCAAGGACTGCAAGGAGCTTGCGCGCAAATTCCAGGCGGCCTGCTCCAGCGATGGGTCCATCTGCGACAGGCGCAGCC
>SXSX01000120.1 GCA_005793295.1 Burkholderiales bacterium
GGCTGCGCCACACACCGAATCAGTCTGAAATTATAACCGCTCTGGTGCTTATGCTTTCAATGGCTTGGGGCCAACATGTCACGAATTTCAAGCAATTCTGCTTTGAATTCCAGCCATGCAGGTGCATGGGAGGCAAGCGCTTTCAAGGCCTGGTCTGGCGGACTGATTTGGGCTTCTGCGTCTTCAGAATCAAACTCGACAACGCCTTCAAGCAAGACCTCGCCGTTGCGTTTTTTATCACGCTCGGATTGCATCAACTCTTGCATCTTGTTGCGAGCACCGCTGATAGTGAAACCTTGGTCGTATAACAAATCACGAATTCGTCGAATCATCAACACTTCGTGGTGCTGGTAATAGCGACGATTGCCCCTTCGCTTCATAGGACGCAACTGGGTAAATTCTTGTTCCCAGTAGCGCAGTACATGGGGTTTGACGCCGCACAAATCCCCAACCTCACCAATGGTGAAGTAGCGTTTGGCTGGAATGGTGGGGAGAGTATTCTCCATTGAAATCAATGCTCTACAGGAAAAGGATGAGAGATTACTCTAACTCGAGGCGCAACGCAATTACTATTATGAAAGTATTGCGAAAGAAGTGCGTTTCTTTAGCTTATTTTTTCTTCTTGGATTTGTTCTTTGAGTTTGTGGCTGGCGTGAAACGTGACAACCCTCCGTGCTTCAATCGGGACGGATTCGCCTGTTCGGGGGTTGCGCCCGGGGCGGGAGGCCTTGGTTCTGATTTGAAAATTTCCAAATCCAGAAATTTTCACATCGCTGCCCTCCACCAAATTCTCAGCGACAAGTTCGAAAAATGCATCGATCATGTCTTTAGATTCTCGTTTATTGAGTCCGATTTGCTCAAATAAAAGATCCGCCAACTGGGCCTTGGTCATTGCAGCCGTTTCTAGGCTATCTACAGAAAACTCCATCGCTCGAACTCCTACTTACTTTCTGCCTGTTATACGCGCTGGCGTGCACCCAGTGTTTTAACCAAGTGGTCAATAACAGCTTTCACTGTGGACTCAATTTGAGTTTCAGTCAGTGTGGCATCGGAAAGATTGAGTGTCAATCGAACAGCCAAACTTCTGTCCGTTGTAAACGCTTCCAGCGGTTCTTTGCCAGCGGTTTTGGGCCGGTAAACGTCAAACAACTGCGCTTCTTGCAACACACCAAGGGTAGGAGCCTCCCAGATAGCCTTCATTAAAGCGCTGTGGCTGATGTGGTCTTCAACGACCACGGCGATATCGCGCTGAACCGCTTGAAACTTGGCAACGGCCTTGAAGCTTGGAACGGGGCGATTTAAAACCGCATCCAAATCCAACTCAAAGAGAATCGGCGTTTGGCCGATTTCATATGCTTGACGCCACTCTGGGTGGAGCTCGCCCACATAACCAATGGTTTTTCCATGTAGAAAAACTTTGGCACAACGGCCTGGATGCATAGAAGGATGGCTGGCAGGTAAAAACTCTGCTTTGAAGGGAGCGAGCAAGGCTTCTATATCCCCTTTGACATCATAGAAATCAACCGCTTGTTCTTTTCGGCCCCATTGCAAACTATCCACGCTACCGCAAGCCAAACCGGCAATGCGCATAGGTTGGTTGACTCCTTCCACCGTTGTATCTGAATTTTTAGCCGAGGTATCTCGCAAGAAAACACGTCCGACTTCAAAAATACGAACCCGGGGTGCTTTGCGAGCTTGGTTGAATTTCAAAACTTGCAATAAAGAGCCGATCAATGAGGATCGCATCACACTCATCTGGCTGGCAATTGGATTAAGCAGCTGAATGGGTTGGGGGGTGCCAGCTAATTCGTTTTCCCAACGCTCTTCTACAAAACTAAAGTTGATCGTTTCTTGGTAACCCAATTGGGCCAAGGCGCGTCGAACTGAGAATGCACTTCGTTCGGACTCGGAACGAATTTTTGCAGTAATGGGTGCAAGCGGCGGGGTATGCGGTAGATTGTCATATCCCACCATGCGGGCGACTTCTTCGATCAGGTCCTCTTCGATCTGGATATCAAAACGAAACGTCGGTGGGACAACGGTCAGCACGCCTTCGCTTTGAATGACTACTAAACCTAAGCGGGCTAGTGCGTTCGCACATTGGTCTTGGCTTAAAGGCATGCCAATGATTTTTTCTGCGCGTTTGACGCGCATTGCTACAGGAGCCTGCGCAGGCATTTGCGCTTGCTGATCTGAAATAGGGCCGCAGGCGGTAGTGGGTGTTCCGCAAATATCAATGATGAGCTGGGTAATTCGTTCTAAATGTGCGACAGTAGTTGCAGGGTCAACCCCGCGTTCAAATCGATGGCCTGCATCAGTAGAAAAGTTAAAGCGCCGTGATCGGCCAGCGATTGATTTGGGCCACCAAAACGCCGCCTCAACGTACACATTTTGAGTGGTGTCAGTCACCGATGTAGCGTCACCACCCATGATGCCAGCCAAAGACTCGACCTGTTTGGCGTCCGCTATGACGCCGACCTGTGCGTCAACTTCAACGGTATTTCCATTGAGTAATTTGATTTTCTCACCTGCCCTGCCCCACCGCACCTCTAAATCACCGTGGATTTTGTCGAGGTCAAAAATATGCGATGGCCGGCCTAACTCGAACATCACGTAGTTTGAAATATCAACCAACGCGGAGATGCTGCGCTGTCCACAACGCGCAAGTCGGTCTACCATCCATTGTGGTGTTTTAGCTTGGGTATTGACGGCACGAATAATACGGCCTGAAAAACGGCCACACAAATCCGGGGCGCTGATCGTGACTTTCACACTCTCTGCATGAAGCACTGGTACGGGCGGAAATTCTGGCGGAGTCAAAGGTGCACCGGTCAGTGCTGAGACTTCTCGTGCCACGCCATACACACTTAAACAATGCCCCAAATTGGGCGTCAGCTTTAAGGTAAATAAGGTGTCATCGAGTTGCAGGTAGGTACGAATATCTTGACCCAAAGGTGCGTCGGTAGCCAATTCAAGTAAGCCACCGTGGTCATCGGCTAATTGCAACTCTTTGGCCGAACACAGCATGCCTTGGCTTTCTACGCCACGTAATTGTCCGACCTTGATGGTGAAAGGTTTTCCGTCTTCACCCGGTGGTAACTCCGCCCCAACCAAGGCACACGGAACGCGAATACCAACACGGGCATTGGGCGCACCGCATACGATGTCTAAAAGCGTGCCTGAGCCCACATCTACCTTGCACACGCGAAGACGATCAGCGTTGGGATGCTGCTCTGCTTGGCAGATTTCACCCACCACAATTTTGCTAAAAGCAGGAGCTACGGGCTTGAGTTCCTCCACCTCAAGACCCGCCATGGTCAGGGTGTGGGCCAGCTGCTCCGTGGTAAGCGCAGGGTTACAAAAAGAACGCAGCCAAGATTCAGGAAATTGCATATGCTTTTATTGGAATTGCGAGAGAAAACGAATATCGCCGTCAAAAAATAGCCGTAAGTCATTCACGTCATAACGCAACATCGTCAAACGGTCTGGTCCCATACCAAAGGCAAAGCCAATAAACTTTTCGGGGTCCAGCCCCATGTTGCGAATCACATTGGGGTGCACTCGGCCAGAGCCTGCGACTTCTAACCAGCGACCTGCGAGGGGTCCCTGTTGAAACTGAATATCAATTTCTGCGCTGGGTTCTGTAAACGGGAAAAAACTGGGACGAAAGCGCAAAACCAAGTCATCGCTCTCAAAAAAGGTTCTGCAAAAATCAGTGAAGACGAACTTCAAATCTTTGAAGCTCACGTTCTCACCGACCCAGAGTCCTTCACATTGGTGAAACATCGGGGAGTGGGTGGCGTCGCTGTCGACACGGTAGGTGCGTCCAGGCGCAATGACGCGAATTTCTGGCATATCACCAGAAAACAAAGGGGATGTGTCATCAACTCCTGATGCTTGGCGGTATTTTTTAACATGCTGTACGGCATATCGAATCTGCATCGGACTGGTGTGCGTTCTAAGCAGATGCGGGGCGCTCTCTGTGCCGCCTTCGACATAGAAGGTGTCGTGCATCGACCGTGCAGGATGGTCTTGTGGGGTGTTGAGAGCCGTAAAGTTAAACCAGTCGGTCTCAATCTCAGGCCCTTGGGCGACCTCAAAGCCCATAGAACCGAAAATAGATTCAATGCGTTCTAGGGTGAGCGTGACGGGGTGCAAACCGCCAGCACCGCGTTGGCGGCCAGGCAAGGTGACATCCAAGGCCTCGGCCTGCAGTTGCAACTTAAGCTCTGCATTAGCCAATGCTTTTCTTCGGTCATTGAGCGCTGACTCGATCGCTTGCTTGGCCAGATTAATCGCGGCGCCGCGAGATTTTTTATCATCTACGCTCAGTGCAGCCATGCCCTTCATGAGCTCGGTAAGACGCCCGGCTTTACCTAAGTACAAAGCTTTGGCATTCTCAAGATCGGCAGGCGTTGCTGCGTGAGAAAAAGCGGCCTTGGCCTGGTCGACAATGTCATTCAAGTCGGTCATAACAATTTAGAACTCTCTGATCAAGGAAAAAGGGCTAGCGCTCTTTCAAGCTCTAGCCCTTGTCTCTGGTGCTACGTACGCTATGGTTTCATGAGCGTACGTGAGTGAATCAAGCGGCGAGCTTGGCTTTCACTTGTGCCACGATGCCAGCAAAAGCAACCATGTCATGCACCGCAATATCAGACAGAACCTTGCGGTCAATCTCGATATGGGCTTTCTTCAAACCGTTAGCAAATTGGCTGTAGGTCATTCCGCATTGA
>SXSX01000121.1 GCA_005793295.1 Burkholderiales bacterium
ACCACCAGTTCCGACCATCTCTACATTTACCCCAACGGCGTGAAACTTGATGACAGTATTGAAGCCGCTCGCGAAATTGGCATGCGCTTTGTCGCAACGCGTGGGAGCATGAGCGTGGGGCAGTCGCTTGGCGGCTTGCCGCCAGACAACGTGGTTGAAAACGAAGCCTTTATTTTGAAAGACACCCAGCGCGTCATTGAGAGCTACCACGATGCCCAACCGGGCGCCATGACCCAGGTGGCCGTTGCGCCTTGTTCACCGTTTAGCGTCAGCCGCGATCTGATGAAAACCTCAGCCGAGTTAGCCCGCGCTTTGGGCGTTCGTCTGCACACCCATTTGGCGGAAAACGACCACGACATTGCCTACAGCTTAGAAAAATTCAACTGCACGCCGGCGCAATACGCCCACGACCTCGGCTGGCTCGGCTCCGATGTGTGGCACGCCCACTGCGTGAAACTCGATGACGAAGGCATCAGCCTGTTTGCCGCCACCCGAACCGGTGTTGCGCACTGCCCTTGCAGCAATATGCGCTTGGCCAGCGGGATCGCACCGATTCGCAAAATGCGCGATGCGGGCGTGCCAGTGGGATTGGGTGTGGACGGCAGCGCCAGCAATGACGCTGCCCATATGCTCAACGAAGCACGCCAAGCCATGCTGCTCGCGCGCTTGCGCAAATCCATGGAGGCACCCTTTGGTTGCGACACCGCACCGCTTGAGATGACCGCTCGCGACGCGTTGCATTTGGCGACCCGTGGTGGAGCGGAGGTCCTTGGGCGCAAAGACATCGGACAGATCAAAGTAGGTATGTGCGCTGATCTGGCGCTATTTGACCTTCGAACACTTAACTTCGCAGGCGGCGCAGTTCACGACCCGGTGGGCAGTTTGATGCTGTGCGCCAGCGCCAACGCGGCCTACACTATTGTTCATGGCAGAGTGGTCGTCAAGAACGGCCAACTCTGCACTGTCGATCTTGGTCCGCTGATTGAGCGCCATAACGCTTTTTCCAAAGCACTGGCAAACGCTGCATGTTGACCCTCGACACCACGCTGACTTTTTTCGCAGCCTCCGTCATGTTGGCCTTGGTTCCCGGGCCTGACAATGTCTTTGTGTTGTTACATTCGGCAACCCACGGTTGGCGCTCTGGCTTCTTGGTAGTACTGGGTTTGTGTACGGGTTTGCTGTTTCACACCGCAGCCGTTGCCTTAGGTTTGGCAGCGCTGATGGCGTCCTCAAGCATTGCGTTTACTGCGCTTACGCTCCTAGGGGCTTTGTACTTACTTTGGCTGGCATGGCAATCATGGCATGCGCCAGTTCACTCCTCCCATGCAACATCGTCATTGGATAACCCCGTGCCCGATTCCATCTTAAGTACACGCCAAACGTATTCCCGCGGTGTGTTGATGAACATCACCAACCCAAAAGTTGCGATTTTCTTTTTGGCTTTTTTACCCCAATTTGTAGTTGCTAATCAAGGCGCTGTGGGACTGCAAATCCTTTTACTTGGCGGCATTTTTATGGTCGCCACGCTGTTCACCTTTGGGGCCATCGCTTTTTTTGCTGGACGGTTCGGCCAAGTGTTTCAAAGTTCAACGTTCGCGCAGCGGAGTCTGAATCGGCTGGCGAGTTTGATTTTTTGCGCGTTGGCGATGCGCTTGCTCGTGACAAATTTGTAATGTGTTCTGCACACCGCAAAGCCTAGGGTTAACCCGAGCCACAAGAGGGCGCTACAGGCTTTAAAGTGCCTTATGCGCCCCATTCTTTACTTCATCCCCTTCTTCTTCCTTCTTATCGCCATTGAAATGTGGGTCGCCCACCGGCGAGGATTGAAGCTGTATCGTCTTCAAGACACGATCACCTCGCTCAACATCGGCATGGTGAGCCAATTCGTCAACACGGTTGGCGGCATCATCACCCTCGTGATGTATTCCATCATCGTGGACCGGTTTGGTGCTTTTACCTGGGATCTCAAAAATCCTTTGACCTGGATCACCGCCTTGGTGCTCTACGATTTTTTCTATTACTGGGTTCACCGCACCGGCCATGAGGTCAACATCCTTTGGGCGGCTCACGTGGTTCACCACAGCAGCGAAGAGTTCAACTTATCGACCGCGCTGCGCCAGTCATCAACAGGGTTTTACTTCCGTTGGGTTTTCTACATTCCCTTAGCCTTATTGGGTTTCCCTGTTCAGGTCTTTATCATCGTTGGTTTGATTGATTTGGTCTACCAGTATTGGGTCCATACCCAACTGATTGGTCGCTTGGGATTTCTTGAATTGTTTTTAGTGACTCCGTCAAACCACCGCGTTCACCACGGCCAAAACGACTACTGTATTGACAAAAACTACGGCGGAATTTTGAGCATCTGGGATCGCATGTTCGGCACCTACGCTGACGAGCGCGAAGATGAAAAACCCATATATGGCGTTCGTAAGCCCCTACAAAGTTGGAATCCTATCTGGGGCAACGTGCACCACTACGTCGCCATCTACAAACAAGCCCGCGCAACGCCGGGTTGGCGCAATAAATTGATGTGCTTTTTTGCAGGTCCGAGTTGGGTTCCGCCTGAGCAAGCGGCTCACACCGAGACGTTTGAACCCTCAAAATTCGTCCGCTTTTCTACCCCATCACCCCAGTGGATGAAAACGCTTGCCATCACCAGTTCGGTCATAGGGACTGCGCTGCTCGTTCACTTTTTGATCGTCCAAGCCAATCTCACTATGGGCCAGCGCATTGCGTACTCTGCCGCGGTGATGGTGAGCTACTTTTTGATCGGCCTCGCTTGGCTGCACCCCAAAGTTCTCAAGGCTGCCCATGAATAGCTTAGCAATTACTGACGGGCTTTTGCTTATCGTTACGGCTTACCTCGCGCTTCAACGCCATCTGCCTATTGCGCTTCGGTTGGCTTGCGGAGTCTTTGGCGTGGCTGCGCTGCTCGGTGTCTTGCGTTTTTCTGGCGTCTATCCACTGCCTAGCTGGCACCAGTTTGCTTCTATGCTGGGCGCGGCCAGCGCTTTTCCGCTGTTAGCCGTTGTTGTGTTGTGGCCGGAATCATTAGCAGCACGGAACACGCGCTTTGCTTGGATCGTGTTGTGTATCACCGCTGTCATTGGCGTGATCGTTGTCGGCGTTGGTCAAAAACGTATTTATAGCGACGCGTTAGCGCTTTTATCTCTCTTGGCGGTTTGTTTCACCTTGATTCGCGCTCGGCAGTGGCTTGGCGCCTTAGGCGGGTTATTGATGCTTGCAGCGTTGGTTTTGTTTGCTCTGAAAATTTCCGCAGGATCCCTTCTTGTTCCAGGCGACTTACTGCATATCGGCATGGCCGCAGGCCTTCTGTTACTGAGTTTCGTAAAGCCAACCGAAACGGTAATGGCTAGAAAAAACGACATTGACTCATTAAGTGTTGTTAATTGACCAAAATAGGTCCCTGCCAACTAAAATTCCCCTTGTTTTCCTAAAAAGGTATAAACTATATATACCGTTTTAACAAAGGGGTAACATCATGAAACTGTTTACTTCACTACTGTCGAAGTTTTATCGGGCATTTTTTCACCACTATTCACTCCATGCCCCAGAGCATGTAGGTCCATTTGCGGGTTCGCTATTGCCGAGAAATGATTGGGACCATAAATAGCCCATTGAAACTTACGTTTTATTAATCCGTCTTTGCCCCGCCCTCAAACCACTGCTTGATCACTTCCCGTTCCGCATCGGTAATTTGGGTCGCGTTGTTCATGGGCATGATGCGCGTAACGACCGCTTGTTGATACACAGCTTGCGCATGCAGGGCGAGATTTGGGGGTGAATCTAGGCGAACGTTTTTCATCTGCACCTGCTCGCCATGGCATTGGTAGCAGCGCTGCGACAAGATGGGTTGAAGCGTTGCGTAGTTGGGTACTGCGGTCACGCTTGATGACTGAGACTGAACTTAGTGCTTATCAAAGCAAAATGCGTTCATTGAAAACAAGCAAAGAAAAAGAGGCTTATAGCTTGGAGCATCACGCCTTGATGCAACAGCGTGCAACTGAAAAGGGAATTACTCTACCTGGTACACCGACTGGCCCAGGCCCTGCATCGCAGGGGAATTCAGCAGGTGGAGGCGCAAAAGGGAAAGGTCCTGCAGGCAAGTAGTCATCATTGAAGATGTTTCAAAGGTGGAGTCACGAGATGCCACCTTTACACTGACCCACAGCTAAACTTTTTTTTGCCCAACAAACCCGACCAAGGCTGACATGCCGCTGTGACCAGCGCCCTCATCAACTTCTTGCGTGTAAGTCCGGATGTCTAAAACCTTGTAACCAGGAAACGAAATAAGTAACAGTTGCTCGTCGTATAAGTTTTCAAGAACGCCAGGGCCACCCGTTTTAAAATTCAATTGCTCTTTGCCATAGCCCTGAATAATCAAAGTGCCTCCAGCTTTGAGTGATGTGTGCAATTTTTCAAACAATTCGCGCCGTGGGCCAGGGTCAGCAAACTGAAAAAAGATGCCCGCAATGGTGTCGTAGTAATTAGGCTTCCAGTCAAAACTCTCCCAATCACTGCATTTGAAATGAACATTGACTACATGCTTGGCAGCCAGTTTTTCCGCTTTAGCCATTGCAACATCAGAGAAGTCAAAAGCATCGACTTCGAAACCTTGCGAGGCCAACCAGACGCTATTGCGTCCCTCGCCATCTGCAATGCACAGCGTCCTGCCCTTGCACAGAAGCGGAGTTTTTTCAGCCAAATAGGCATTAGGTCGCTCGCCAAAAAGATAGCTTTCCGTTGAAAACCGCTCATTCCATCGGACTAAGGGATTGGTGAAGTTTGTCATGGTGTTGGATACAGATGTGGCGTCGACTAGGTATTTCAACCTCAATGCGCCAAGCGACTAATCCAGTAACTTGCTCCATCTGCCTACGTTGTAGACCTGCTGGTAACCATTTTTCATGAGCAATAGCTTGGCCAATCCGCTACGGGTTCCGCTTGCACAGCACAGGACCACTGGAGATGACTTGGGTATTTCAGTTAGTCGACTGCCCAGTTCCGACAATGGGATGTTGACTGTTCCGGGTGCACTTTCAGTTGCAAATTCTCCTGTCGACCGCACATCCACCAGCAGCGCACCTTTAATTTTCAATTCGGGCAGCATGGCAACTACGCGCCTGGAATTCCACCACTTGTAACCGAACCAAGCTGCCAAGGCTAAAAGCGGCCAGTATTGCTCTAAAAATTGGTTTGAATTCATATGATGTGTTCATTCAAAGGTTGGTAAGGTAGGTTTTGCCGTCGGTTTACCCGCTGCAACCCAGGAATCAAAACCTCCAGCAATTGAACTTACTTTGAGGTAGCCCATGGATTGCAATTGCACAGCAGCCAAGGCCGCGCGCCCACTGGTTTTGCAATAAAGAACAATGTTCAAGTCACGGGCGCCAAGTTCCGGGCTTGCGCTCATCTTGAACTCCAGCAGACCGCGAGACATGTGAACCGCGCCAGGCAGGTGGCCTGCTTTGTATTCATCTGCTTCGCGAACGTCGATTAGCAGGTCTGCGCCGCGAACAGCATCTTCGGCTTTGTCAATGGTAATTTCATGGGTTGTGGCTTTGGCTTGTACCACGAGGTCATATGCAGTTTTCATGGTTTTTTTCTTGAGTAAGGCTATCAATGATTCTTTTTTTCGACTACGGACAATTAATCCATTCATTTCATCCTGAGAACTTATCCATCCGTACTTTTATCATCGTTCACCACAAAACCCACCAGGACCCCCTGCAACCGACGCTGCAGACTCTTGTTAACAGTGAGTCAAGCTGAGGGACACTTTTTATTGGCATCCGTTGTGCAATTTCCATTGTTGCTCATGACCGATTTTCTTTGCAAATTCTGGAACTTTGCATCGCTCGACTTCCGCTGGATCTTGGGGTGTTGCGGGCGCGCTGATTTGCGCAGTCGGGAGAGTTGCCGTGGGATGGGAATAGACCCAGATTGCTACATTGACGATCGCGACCAAAAACACAATAAAAACCAAGCCCTGTAGCCAAGAACCGCCTGCCCCGGGGGCTGGGTTGTAGCTGCACACATTGCCAGGGCAAAGTTCCACCTCGTTTTTGCTAAACATGTCATAAAGCTTGCAACCTATGCAAATGCCAAACGACGATTCAAAGAAAAGCAAAAGCAGGCATGTGCCACACACCAGCATGTTGATCGGGCCAATCACACCTTTGATGACTATCAAGTACATCATCAACAAGGCCAGTGTGAATCCAATAGCCCATGCAAATCGTTTTTGTGGAGCGCCCACATACTGTGGTTCTTGTCCCCGAACGATCCATTGACCCAGTATCAAACTGGGTGAAAACTTGGGATTGACGAATATCCGTAGAGTGAAATCAATCAAAAAAGCAACGACAAATACACGCGTTGGTTGAAAATTTCCCAGCAACATCGCGTTCATAAACGTGACTATCGCAAAGAAAAACAGGATGCCAGCGGCGGCTCTGACAGCCCGCTCATTCAGGACGGCTACGCTGTAACCTGGAATATGTTCGCCGAATTGAAATAATGCTTTTGACATTGAAGCCTCTGAATAATGAACGCCTATTGTCATGCGCAAATCACACATACCCGATGACTTAAATCAAGGGCGTGGCAATTTACCTCTCATTCAATCCTGATGCAACACGACGACTCTAAATCGCATACGCCTTACACCAGCAATATAGAAACTGCTGGCGCGTGCCCATCGGCGTATTGTGTTCGGATTTCTCACTGCCCATGAGTTGAAAGCCTGCACCAAATTCATGGTGCAGAGTTTGATCGTCGTAGCGCACCACGTCGAGCCCGCTGCACTTCAGCGGGCCGTCTGGTCCAAAAGTTGCCATCAAAACATGGCCTCCTGGCTTGACAGAACGTTTAACCAAGTCCACATAAGCCTGTCGGGCCACTGGCTCCGTCAGAAAATGAAACACTGCTCTGTCGTGCCATAAATCGAAATGTTTTTCTCCAAAGTCGTATTGCGTAATATCTCCAACATGCCAATTGACTTGCTGCGCCTGCTGCCCAAGGCGCTTGCGTGTGAAGTCAATGGCCGTACGAGAGATATCAAGAACCGACACATCGAGGTAGTGCTGCTGTAACAAATCATCGACCAAGGTGGATTCGCCTCCACCCACATCGATGATGGATGCCGTTGGATCAGGACATAGCTTTTGAATCAGCCGCAGGGACTCGCCGAGATGGGGTGCATACCAACTGACGCTGTCGAATGGCTTGTTTTGGTAGACTTTTTCCCAATGGTCAGATGTTTGCATGGCGCGACTACTCGTCAATCTACCACGCCCGGGTTAGGTAGCACGCCTATGAGTTTTGGGTTGTTTAGTTTGCGTTTTGCCACTTTACCGCCACTTGCTTTGAGCCATTGCTCTGCAACTTCCCAGATCATTTTGTTGCCTGCAGATTTGGCCTCTTCAGCAACCGGTGCCCATCCCGCCACTTTGTATTTTTTATCGGCTTCAATCGCTTTACCGTTTAACCGCAGGTCATCGATGCGCTTACCCATGGTCGCTAATGGGCTACAGGTGTACTGCAAGCCCCCAACGCGCACCATGTCACCACCTTGTTGGTAATACGGGTCTGGATTGAAAAGATTGTCGCAAACATCTTCGAGAACGGTTTTGATCGTAGCGCCAGTCATTTCTGTGAGGGTCGCATATGAATACGTGGTAGCAGTCATGTCCATTAACCACTCGCGGGTAATCGACTGACCCGGCAGCAAACTGGTTCCCCATCGGAAACCAGGTGAGAAGGCAATATCTGCACCCTGAACTTGCATTAAGGCATCTAGTAGCAACTGATCGCCTGTGCCGTTGAAGTTTCCACGACGGTACAAGGTACCTTCCGTAGTGGCTAATTTTTCAGCCAACTTGGTTTCATAGGGTGCGCGTATCTTGTTAATGAGTGCATCCATTGCTTTATCAGCGGGAAGCATATTGGAAAAAATTGGCAGCAATTTATAGCGGAAGTCGCTAACGCGCTTGTCTTTGATTTCGAAGTCCAAAACACCAAGAAACTTGCTGTTGGAGCCCGCATTGGTCACGATCGTTTTACCGCCGGAGTTGCTAATGATGCTCGCAACCGGCATTCCGTCGTGGGTATGCCCGCCCATGATGGCGTCAATGCCGCTGACCCGACTGGCCATTTTCAGATCCACATCCATACCGTTATGGGAAAGAACCACGACAACCTGGGCACCTTTTGCACGCGCCTCGGTCACCATTTTTTGCATGTTTTCGTCTTGAATTCCAAATGCCCAATCAGCAACCATGTAGCGGGGGTTAGCGATCGGCGTGTAAGGGAATGCTTGACCAATGATGGCGCACGGTACGCCGTTGATTTCTCGAATCACATAGGGTTTGAAAACTGGATCACCAAAGTCATTGGTCTTGACGTTTTGGGCAACAAAGTCGATCTTGCCAGCAAAATCTTTATCTACGATTTCTTTGACACGTTCCATCCCATAGGTAAACTCCCAATGGCCGGTCATGATGTCTACGCCCAAAAGCTTGCAGGCATCAACCATGTCTTGACCGTTGGTCCAAAGTGACGTGGCTGAGCCTTGCCAGGTGTCACCGCCATCAAGCAATAGTGCGCCTGGACGGCTGGCTTTAAGTTGTTTGACTAATGTAGCTAAATGTGCAAATCCGCCCACCTTGCCATAACGCTTTGCAGCTTTTTCAAAATCTAAGCAAGTCAGTGCGTGCGCTTGTGCAGTTCCAGGACGGATATTGGAGGTTTTAAGCAAGTGTTCGCCAACCAAATGCGGCAAATTGCCTTTCATGCTACCAATGCCCAAGTTGACATTGGGCTCGCGGAAATAAATAGGCTTGAGCTGGGCGTGGCAATCGGTCATGTGCAAGAAAGAAACACTTCCAAACTTGCCAATGTCATACAAACCGCTTGAGGCTGCGCTTGCCTCTGCTTCTGCATACGCCCCCAAACCCATGCCAGCCATGGTTCCTGCGCCTAGCAAGTGCATGAATTCACGCGTAGTCAGATTCATAATTCAGCCATCACTTATATTTAAAGCTGCCCTCTTTATCATGAGGGCAAAAAATTATTGGTTTACGGGTGATTTCGGATCGAGCAATAGCGCAACGATATGGCGTATCTGGGTTTCATTCAAGATTCCCATATGACCAGCACGAGGCATGTTGGAGCAGGCGTAATAAGCCTTACTGTTCCAAACTTTTCCCCACGTGTATTCCACCATCGCTTTTGAATTGGGACTCGCAGGATCTGAAACGCCGCGCAATTTTCCGTAGTTATACAAACTAGGTCCAATCGTGCCGAAAGATATTTCCTTCTTGTCCATTTGGTGGCAGTTGTAGCAGTTTCCTCCGTTGGGAGTCTTGGTATCGTCAGTCCAGGTCAAACCTCGACCACTTTGAGCAATCTTCTCGCCCTCTTTCCAGTCACCCAGAAACTTACCATCCGACGGCCATTTAATAGACTTGAGGTTACTTGCTTCAATGGCTTTTGCGGTTACGTCATCCAAGGCTTTACCTGCGACATCAGCGGCGCTACATACTTTATTGGTTTCATCGGTATCAAGGACAGATGCTTTAACGATGCCTTGGTCGCTGAAAGACGCCTTGACAATGCTGGCGGTTAATTTGTCGAGATCAGCCGTGCTGGGCAAGTTAGCGCAACCTGCAATAAAAGCCAAAGCAGCCGCGGCGATCAGAAGTTTTTTAGATTGAGATTTCATGAATGTCTCCTGAACGATCAACGTTTGATTGCAGGTGCAACAGAGGCAGATCCTTGGCTTTTAACGCCAAGGTAAGTGCCTAAGGCAATGGTGGCATCACTGCCGAATCCCGGATAAGGGAAGCGCTGCTGCCGGTAGCAATCGTTAAGACGCTGTTGCATCCCCCACATTTGGCCGTTAGATACGCGGTAAGCGGGCCATGCGGCAAAGCCAATTCCGTCCCCTGGGTTCTTTGTCAGGTTAGGCAAGTCTTGAAGCCGAATTCGGGTTCCGTCTTGACCATGGCAGGATGCGCATGAGAAATCATGCGGTCCTGCGCGTTGGAAGAATAAGCGCTTTCCCACCTCAAAAGATACTTTCTCTTGGGGGTGCGACTGTGGCAAGTTAAATTTCCCGCCCTTGGATTCTGAGGCCAGCCACGTAGCCAAAGCAGTGACGTTATTTTGCTCACCCTTTCCAAAAGGAACCTTGGCAATCTCGGCGGCATTGAATCCTTGCAGGGTTTCCATGCAAGTCAGCAAACGCGACTCCATGTCCTGCACCCGTTGCGTGTCTGCAAAATAACGGGGAAGCTCAAGAAAAACGCCTTTAAAAACACCAGGCCCTTTACCTAAATCGCATTTTTCGAGGGAAGCATTTTTAGGCCCACGCTTTTGTTTCCATAGGCTTTCGCCCTTTGCTTCAAACAACTCGGAAGGATTACCGTCTTGCAGCATGGCACGGTATTCTTCAATGCTTTGAACTGCTGTTTTCTGGGCAAATGCCCCAGTCAAGCAAACGCATGCTGCAATGGCTACGGCGGTAGAAATTATTTTTTTCATAGTCTTCCTCGGAATTAAAGGGCCTAAGTCTATTGAGCAGGCTTAGGAGACGGTGGCCTCATCAGTGCGTGTATCGCCTTTGTTGTCTTTCCAACTCACACCAATTTTGTCGCCCGCTTTAGCACCCTTGACGGTAAATTGAAGGAACGGATTTTTTGAAACTGCAGGTCCCCACTCGGCGGTCATCACTGCTTTCCCATTGTGGGTAGCCGTAATTTCGCTAATAAACCAAGCTGGTACAAGGTTGCCCGCTGAGTCTTTGCGTTGGCCTGACTCCATTTCATGGGCCATCAGAACACGAACGGTTGCTTTGTCACCTGCGACTTGAGCGCGAATGCGCATTGGATCAGCCATAGTAATTCTCCTAAAACAGTAATAAATGGGTTTTTAGACGTGGGGAGGAAGTCGCTTAACCGCCGCAACCGCCAAGCGTCACTTTGACTTCTTTTTTGGCAAAGAATGATTTGCCATCGGCCATGATGGCAACTGCATAAACATCCGAAGATTGACCCATTTTTGAGCGCGTCGAAAAGTTAGCATCTACGACATCGGTCACGTTAAATTGAGCGACTAAGACAGATGGATTTTTTTCCACCAAAATTAGCAAATGCTTGACTCCAGCAAGTGTCGTCGATGTAGTCAAAGGAACAACGGCACCGTTTTCCGCAATGTCAGGTCCACCAATAGCGACATCTTTGCTTTCGGTCGGTGCACTTGCGCCAAGTGCTTTCATAACATCAGCCAAATTTTTGGCTTCAAAAGCGGCCTTATTAAACGCAAACGCATATTGGGGGAATAGACCCGTGGCGGCTAGTAGGCCGGCCACTAGGGCACTGCGTTTGAGGGTTTCGCGACGAGTTGGCATAGAGATCTCCTTGGTTAAGTTCATACTAGTTAATGTTTCATCTACCGAAATACGTGTTTTCCCTATTTGGCTGCACCGTTGGTAAGCCATTGAGCGAGTGTCAAGGCGTCCGCCTCACTCAAATTTTGACTTGGCATGGGTATGGGGCCCCATACACCACCACCACCAGACTTTATTTTTTTTGCGAGGTATTCAGTTCTACCGGGATACTTTTTAGAAATGTCAGTGAATGCAGGACCGACTATTTTTTTATCGATACCGTGACAAGCGGTGCAGTTATTTTTGGCCAACAAGGCAAGGACGGCTTTGTTATCAGCATTCGCTTTTATGTCTGCAGGTTTTTCAGCAGTGGCCGTGGACTTGGTGCTTGCAGCCATAGATTTGCTTTCAGGGCGAGATGTATCGGCACCGCGTTGAGCGCCTACCAAACGGTTTTGCTCTGCCAAGTTGCCATGTGCATTTCGCGCGAAATCAGGTAGGAAGGATGCTACCTTGGGCTCAGGGGCGCAATTCGTCATGCACGCAACGTTTTGTGTGTCATTTTTCTTTGCGCCATTGAATTCTTTTCCAGGCCAAAGGGTATGGGCTGTCGTCATGCCATTGCGGTTGGGCATACGCTCTTGCACCTCTTTGATATTTTTGTCTGACAGGGTAAAGTTGTCAGGGACTATCGCATTGAGATTAAGTAAAAAGGCCGTAACTGCGTAAACCTCTTCCGTCGTTAAGGTTTTAGGTTCCGTCCAAGGCATTGCGCGATTGATGTAGTCCCAGATGGTTGACAGCGAACTCACTTTCATAAACGTGGTGCGTCCGGGGAAGTTGCTATTGGTTAGGTTAGCCACCCTTCCGGTTTTGATATCTTCTTTTGTTACGCCCCCAACCAAAGGGCTGAAAACCTCTCCAGATTCACCAAAAAAACCATGGCAGCTGGCGCATTTGCTTTCCCAAACGTCTTGCCCCTTAGCGACCGAACCCGATCCGGCAGGCAATCCTTTAAAGTCGGGGCGTACGTCAATGTCCCACGCTGCGACCTCCTTGCTGGTGGCTTCGCGACCTACGCCAGGGTATTTCACGCTGCTTTGTGCAACACTCCATCCTGTGAAGGCCAAAAGCAAGGCGGCTAGTGCGTATTTACGATACTTGGACATTTTTCACCTCACCGCTTTCCTGGACGAGCCAGGATTGAATTGCATTGTTGTGATAGATCGATCGTGTCCCTCGAACCGACCGCAGTTGTTGATAAGTGGGTTGAACAAAGCCTGTTTCATCGGTGGCCCGACTTTGAATAATGGCTGGTTTGCCATCCCAGATCCAATCAAGGTTGAAACGCGATAACGCCTTTGAAAGAATTGGTGACTCGAGACGCGCAGTGCGCCAGTTTCGACCGCCGTCGACCGACACATCGACCCGTTTAATTTTCCCCCTACCTGACCAAGCCAAACCGGTGATGTTGTAAAAGCCTTTATCTAAAAGCACTTGACCACCGGATGGCGTGGTTACGACACTTTTACATTCTTGAATACCACTGTATTGACGGTGTAGTCCACTGGGTTGCAAATCAATGTAATGAACAGCCTCGTCTTTGGTTCCGTAGGGTTGATCACCTACCTCTAAGCGACGCAGATACTTGACCCAACTTACGCCTTGAATGCCTGGCACTACAAGCCGCAAAGGGTAGCCTTGCTCTGGCCTAAGCATCTCACCATTTTGTCCATAGGCCACGAATACTTCGCCTGATTTGATCAGGCTCATCGGAATCGTACGGGTCATCGAAGATCCGTCGGCCCCTTCTGCAAGTACAAATTTTCCTTTGGTTAAATCTGCACCAGCCAACTCAAGCAAAGTGATCAGTGGTACGCCGGTAAATTCACTGCATGAAAGCATGCCGTGGGTGTACTGAACGGTTGGTACTGCAACATTGCCCCAATCTACTGCGGTATTAGCCCCGCACTCCATGAAGTGAAAACGAGAAACTGACGGTAAACGCATGATTTCATCAAGCGTAAAAACTTTGGGAGATTTCACCATCCCGTTGATCATCAATCGGTGCTTCGAAGGATCAATATCCCACCAACCTTGGTGGTGTCGTTCAAAGTGCAAACCACTCGGGGTCACAATTCCAAACAAAGACTGCAGCGGTGCAAAGGATACGGAAGCCTGGTTAGTTTGGGTCAGTCCTGGACTTTGGCGTCGCTGGACATTGGATTCATATTTTGAAGGTTTGCCGTAGCCGCTATCGGATGCCACGCTTTGACCTAGACCTACACTGTGCTCGGGAAGGTTAAGTATGTTGGGATCGCCCCCGCTCAATGGAACGGGGTTGCTTTGGGCGAGAACTATAGGCGCAGCGACGCCGGCCGCTGCCGTTGCAAACGCTTTGCGAATAAAGTCGCGGCGTCCCTGTTTCGACTCATGAACAACCGTCTGTATTGCATCGCGGTTGAGGAATCCTTCAGGTGCTTTGAGTACGCGGCCAGAATCCATCTCATTTTTCATTTTTTTCCTCATTCCTTCAGGGCACACAGCCACTTCAAGATTTTTATTGCCGACACCTCGTTTTGCAAATATCGACCACAGGTTCGTTAGCAATTGGGTAAAAAAATTACATCTCTGGGTTTGAATACAAGCCCTGATGGGTACAAACGCCTGATTAAACTGTGACCGCAAGGCTCGTAAATTTATATATGCATTTTAGCTAATATATAGAATAAATGATTTATTTGAATCGGGGTTTTCCCTCGTGACTCTCTATTTAAATCGGTAGTGATCGCGGTTAAGCGTTGCTGCGATTGAGTTGACCTCGTCGGGGAAAAGTCCAAGGTTCAACTCGGTATTGCATTGTTCAACCATACCGCGCAGCAATCCTAAGGTGTTGATGCGTCCAGTGGGTTTGTATAGAGCGCTGCCGTCACCTCCCACTTTTCTTTGGTGGCAAGCTACACACTGGTTATCAGCGATTAACTTCGCGCCGACTTTTAAATCTGCGCCTGCATACAAACGGGGTATGGACTGCGCGAACGCAGAACTCACCATACAGAAGATTACCAAAAACCAACGCAAGCGCATCATCTTTGCCTTACTTGGCGCCTGCCAAAATCCACGCAGCCAAAGCTTTTGCATCTGCATCAGTAAGCGCTGCTTGCTCTGGCATAGGAACCGGACCCCACTTACCAGAACCACCTTTTTTGATGCTCGCTATTAGCGTAGCTTCTGCATCTTTTTGGCCTGCATACTTTTTCGCGATGTCTAAGTAAGCTGGGCCAACGATTTTTTTATCCATACCATGGCAAGCCAGGCAGGCATTCTTTTGCGCGAGTTCTTTGCTTGCAAGGGCCGGCAAAGAAATCAGAGCGATACCAAGCATTGGAATTGAAAACCAAGTCACCATATGTCACCTCATTTTTTTAATAAATAACCGCTCGCGAATATATAAGGTAAAGACAACACCAAACTTACAAAGCCTGAATATTAAAACTCAAGAGCCTCACTGATCGCCTTCAGCCCTGCTTTTGCGCAGGCATCGTCCGCATCTCCGCCGGGTGCACCCGAAACACCAATTCCACCAAGAAGGGTTCCTGCGCCTTCAATAACCAGACCACCGCCAGCCGCCATGACACGGGCGTGGCTCCGAAGGGCGCTCATTGGTTTACCAGCTTGTGTTTCTGCTGCAAAAATAGTGGTAGACATTTTCATACTGGCAGCAGTCCATGCTTTGTTGGTTGCAACATCAATAGTGTGAGGACCTGCAAAACGGTCTCTTATCAGTATTTGCGTCAGCCCTGCGCGATCCACGATAGCGACCGTGACTTGATAGCCATTTTTACGGCATGCATCCATTGCTGCTTTGGCTGCATTCAAGGCCGTCTCTGGCGTAAGCGATTTGGTTTGGAAGCTTGCATCTTGGCCAATCGCAGCGCCATTTAGAAATAGAACAAGAGCAGCAATGAAAAAATTTTGAGTCATAAGGAATCCTTTGTTGTCATTAAACGGTTTACGGTATCGCGCGAGCCCATCATGCCAGTCATCGCTTGATCAGAAGTTCGGGTTTGTTAATTTGGTACAGCCGCCCTAATTTATCTATGGGGACGATGACTTCCTCTTTTAGTAGTTTGCTGATTTCACGGCTGACAGTCTCAAATTTAAGATCTAGCATTGCGCCCATGTCTTCCCGTGAAAACAATGTACTCAGATTGGGGTTGATGGGATCGCGCATTTTTATCAGTAAATTAGCTACGCGCTGGCTAGCACTGCCAAAATTCAAGTCTGCAATCCAGTCATCAGCATCTTTAAGCGCTCGCTGCCATTTATGCATCAAGTTTGCGTGCAGGCGCTGGCTATTACCACCCATGGAACGGATGACATCCAATGGGACACGGCAAACTGAGACAGGTGCAAGGGCAATGGCAACGCAGTCATATCGTCCTGTAGCCAACGCTTCAAGTCCTGCAACATCGCCTTGACGCAGTACGCGAACTACCCTACGCCGTCCATCATTTGCCACGCGCACTAACTTCACCATGCCACTACGCACGGTAAATATTCCTAAGGCTTGCGTACCTTCCTCATAAAGAGTCTCGCCCGGTTTGAATTCCAAATCGTCTATGGGCGCATGAATTAAACTAAAGTCTTGTTCAGACAAGTCTGCAAAAAGTACCATGTCGCGAATGCCGCAATTGCGGCAATCAGAAGTACCGCGCCAGGCCGATGCAGTCTTAATCGGGATCATGGGTTGAATATCATCACAACTTAGCCTTTGAGTGACATACGTGCCAGGCGTAATCTGTCATCTAAGTACGAACCGTAAAAGTCGGGTATGTAGCCGCCCACCAGACGTTCGGAAATTTCCTCACCGCCAGGACCAAAGAACAGCACCGTGGGCGCAACGCGAACGCCCCAGCTTCGAATCAGCGAATCGTGAGTTACTACTGAGCCTTTAAAGTCCTTGATCGGTGACTTACTGCGCATATCGACTTGAACCACGGGCAAACCTTCGCGGCGAACCAATGGCGCTAGATGGCTTTCTCGTACAGTTTGGCAGTAGGGGCAACCCTCAAGACTCACCATCACTATCAAAGGGCTGCGTTTAGCAAGTGCTTTTTTTAGATCGTCCATCAGGGACATTGACCCGGGCAGTGTCGTCTGCGAAAAAACTGGGTTGGAAACGCTCAGGCACAGGCCCGATAACAACAATGCGCGCCGCAGCAATGAATGGTTTGCCATCAGTTTGCTTCGTGCTCAAGGAGCAAGTACGTGTTGTAGGCATTCATGCGGTTGGCAATTCGAAACAAAGGTAAATGCTCGAATTGTGACCAATCGGTTGCCTTGTATGCATCTTCAAAGGGCTCCATATTTCGAGCAGCTTGCGCCATTTTGGAGCGAAGGTACTCCAGGTAGTTACGTGTAAGTTGCATGTCATTTCTCGCTTGCCTGCTAATCGCGCCATGGCCAGGAACGATGACTTGGGTATCAAAAGCTAACAATTGATCGAGTGCCAGTATCCAATGCCGACTATCGGCTTGTCCAACGTATGGAATACGGCTGCGAAAAACCAGGTCACCGGCAAAAAGTACTTTTTCACTGGGTAAGTAGATTGCAATATCTTCGGGGGTGTGAGAGGGGCCAACGCGTTTGATTTCAAAGACGATGCCACCCACTGTGATTGAACGGTCGCTGTCAATCCATTCGTCAGCTGCAACCAGCCGCGTATCTTCGTTGACCCAGGGTGCCAACTCTTGGCGAGATGCTTCTAGCCGCAATCGCGCTGTATCTGAATTCAGATACACCCGGGCGGCCTCATGCGCCACAATTTTTGTACCTGCAGCTTTCAACGTTTGAAGGCCGTATATATGGTCGGCATGGTAATGGGTAACCAAAACATGCGTAACGGGTTGGGTCGTTACTTTTTTTATTTCCGCCAACAAGCGAACCGCTAACGCAGGCGAACCTAGGGCATCTATGACTACAACTCCGCCCGGCGTGACTACAAAGGCTGCATTTGAGATGAAGTTTTGATTGGAAGGAGTGCCTAAGGCTGATAAACCTTCTACGTACCAAACAGAAGCAGAAACTTGTTGGGCTTTGAAAATTGGGCCATCTTCAGCCTGTACGGAGACACTGGCAAAAATCATAGTCGCCATTACGAGACCGAGTTGGGAAGCAATGTGTCTGAAATGGATCATTCTTTGCATTCAATAGCTGTAATTTGCATTAATATAAGTCATTACTGAACTAACTGAATGCGTTGGAACCAAAATGAATCTATCTCTACTTTTGGAACGTTACGGTGATGCTGCCATTTTGTCGATTGGTGGAGCGCTTATCGGCATGTTGTTTGGATTTTCAGCACAACGATCTAAATTCTGCCTACGATCTGCAGTGATTGAATTTTGGCATCACCGCATGGGCGAAAAACTATCAGTGTGGCTATTGGCATTTTCCAGTGCCGTTGTTGCTGTGCAATTGCTCATTTTTATGAATGCATTGGACGTGAGTTCAGCTCGACAACTCTCTGCCAAAGGGAGTCTATCGGGTGCCGTAGTAGGTGGGTTGTTATTCGGAGCTGGAATGATCATGACACGAGGCTGCGCCAGTCGACTGCTGGTACTTTCCGCCAATGGTAATTTGCGCGCTTTGTTATCGGGATTGGTTTTTGCCGTGACGGCCCAAGCGGCACTTTCTGGCGCACTTTCCCCATTACGAAACACTATCAGTTCTTGGTGGACTGTAGAAGGAGGAGCAAGCCGAGATCTTTTGTCAATCACAGGACTGGGGCATGCAGGGGGATTGGTATTTGGGCTGGTTTGGCTCGCTGCAGCTTTATTTTTTTCCATTCGCAGTGGATGGGGCCTTTGGAAGTGGGTAGGTGGCGTAGGGACAGGATTAGCCGTTGCAGCAGGTTGGTGGCTTACCTACCAAGTTTCAACCCAGTCTTTTGAAGTTGTGCAGGTGCAAGGGCTTACTTTCAGCGGCCCTTCCGCTGAGTGGTTGATGCGCATTTTGGCTACGCCCACGCCTGCCATCGGATTTGACTTTGGATTACTTCCTGGCGTATTTATTGGTTCATTTCTAGGCGCATGGGCGGGTCGCGACTTAAAGCTCGAAGGGTTCAAGGACGGCTACAGCATGACCCGATACATTAGTGGAGCAGTGTTAATGGGATTTGGCTCGATGCTTGCGGGGGGGTGCGCAGTAGGGGCCGGCATGACTGGCGGATCAGTTTTTGCCCTTACAGCATGGATTGCATTGGTGGGTATGTGGATTGGTGCGGGTCTGATGGATCGATGGATGGACGATGAGGCATCACACCACTCTCCCGTCAAGTTGCCTGCGGCAAACCCACAGGCAACTTGATTTCATGAATTTTCTGGCGGCGCTTCTTTCATTGCACATGTGCTCCAGCCAAAAATGGCATAAGGAGGACACCATCCAATAGAGCCTGTGGCCAAGGGAACTACTCCTAGCCATCCCCAAAGGCCAACCGCTCCCGTCGCAGCAAGCCCAACAAGCACCAAACCGAGACTGATGCGTGCGATGCGGTCAATACCGCCAACATTAATTTTCATAAATACTCCTAGTTAAAAGGGATAGTTTGTCTTAGCCGGTTTCCACTGTTCTGTCGATTGTGCGCTTATTGACTATTTACCACTGAGGTATTCAGCAACTGCAGCAATTTCTAACGGAGTCATCTTGGCCACAATAGAGTGCATGACTGCATTGTCATTGGTACGTTCGCGCTTGCCAAAACTTTTCAGTTGGCTCTCTATATAGCTCGCGTACTGGCCCGCAAGACGGGGTAAGTTTGACGAGCCCAGTCCGTCTTTTCCATGGCAGCTTGCACAAGCAGGAACGCCGCTGAATTTGTTGCCAAAGTGAAATACATAGTGACCTACAGATGCCAGATCCGAATCTTTAGATGGCTCAAGAGGTACTCTCATTTTTTCAAAATACCGACCCAAGGCGATCATCTCTTCGGGCTTGAGCTTAACGACCATATCGGCCATAGCGGTGCTTTTGCGTTTACCCGTCTTGAAGTTTTCAAGCTGTTTGGCAGTGTATTCCCAGTGTTGACCCGCTAATCGTGGAAATACCTCACTTGATGACTCCCCTTCCATGCCGTGACAAAGAAAACAGACGCCAGCGACGATTTTTTGGGCCCGTGCTTCATCGGTCTGAGCGCCTGCATACCCGGCCCAAACACATACCCATGCTAAAGCCCACCGCTTGAGAGTGCACATATTAAGCCAGAGTGTCGGCCCAAATGTTTCGAGCCCAAGACATGGCATATCGTCCTTCAAGCTCATTGGCCGCACTTGAAACGCCACCCGAACCGGCAACGGTCACCATCGTTTTTTTAGTTGCGTCATATTGATGCACGCTAGAGACGTGGACGACATCTTCATCGCTTACAAAACTATAGCAAGTGTTGTTATAAATAGGCATCGCATTAGGCGACTTACCCGTTAGTAGTGCCACCACAGCAGCAGCGCATGTTTTCCCGTGTTGATTGGCCATATGTCCAGATTTGGGCATAGCTGGTGCAATTTGAATGGAATCTCCCAGAACATGAATGTTTGGAGCCGCCTTGGACTCAAAGGTCAGAAAATCAACCTCACACCAGCGCTTATTAGCTGTTGCCAAACCTGTTTTTACAGCAATGTCACCCGCCCGCATCGGAGGGATTACATTGAGAACATCGGCTTTGATGCTGTCATTGAATTCGAATTTCAAAGTGTTACTTGCCGCATCAACATCCGTGAGAGCATGCTTAGGTCGGTATTCCACAATATTTTTGTACCGCTCGCTCCATGCCTTTTTAAACAACGGCCCTTTGGATGTGACGTCGTCATTAGCATCCAAAATCAGAACCTTACTTTTGGGCTTGGCTTTACTAAAGTAACTGGCGATTTGGCAGGCGCGTTCATAAGGGCCAGGGGGACATCTGTAGGGAGCAAATGGGATGGCCATCGCATAAACGCCACCATCTGGCATCGCTTCCAATTGTTTGCGAAGGGCTACGGTTTGGGGTCCCGCCTTCCAAGAATGTAGAACTTTGTCTTGGGCACCCGGTTTGGACATGCCTGGGAGGGTTTCCCACATAAAGTCGACTCCCGGCGAAAGTATCAGCCGGTCATAGGCTAGTTCTGCGCCACCTGCGAGTTTGACCATCCTTTTATCGGGGTCGATAGAAGTCACCATGTCACGCACCATCTTGACACCGTGCCGACTTGATAAGTTGTCATACGGCGTAGTTATGTCTGCCATCGACTTACTGCCACCCAAAACCAAGTTGGAAATCGGGCAAGAAATAAACGTGGCGTTGGGCTCTACCAACGTAACCTGAATTCCGTAATCTGACCACATGCGGATGTACTTGGCAGTGGTTGCACCCCCATAGCCCCCACCGACGACGACGACTTTGGGCCCCTTGTCGCCAACGCCACTCGCGCACCCACTGATCAATCCCATTGCACTTAGAGCGCTAGCACTACTGATACTCTGAACAAATTGACGACGTTTCATTGCGTACTCCTTATTTCTTCAGTGCGGCAAAGTAGCCCGCGAGTTGTTCAAGCTGCTCGTCAGAGTAGCCCTTGGCCAGTTGGTGCATGATGGTTGCCGGCTTTTTTCCCGACTTGAAGTCCAACATCTTTTTCAACAGATCATCTTTGGGCTGCCCAGCTAAGGACTCCATTCCTGACAGTGCAATTCCAGCTGTCCCGTGGCAACTTGCACAAGCAGCGGCCATACTCCTCACCTGCAATGGATCGGCTGCTAGAGACCATGCGCAAAGTGAAAGCAGTGCGATACCTGCAGATGTTTTAAACCAAATATTCATTGCGACTCCTTCAAGTTTCACACTAAAAATTGACATATGAGAAAACCTAAAAATTTATTCGTCATCTCTTATATCTGCGAATACTATAGAGCTTGGGTGAGTTTCAGGTCAGTGAAAACCCTCAGATGCCACCATGATCATTTAAATTTGACTATGTAACGAGGAGAATAACCGTGCTCAAGCTTTTATTTACTTTTTTCTTGGCTGTTTTTTTGAATGGCGTACAAGCCCAAGACATCAAAACGGTTTATCACGTCAATACAGGTGTTGATACTGCCGCGGCTGTACTGAACAATATTCAAAATCACCTCAATGCAGACCCTAAAGCAAAGATTGTGGTGGTCACCCACGGCTTGGGCGTTGACTTTTTGATACAGGACGCCAAGGACAACAAGGGCCGTGAATTTAGCGCTCCTGTGAGCAACTTGGCTGGCAAGGGGGTTGACTTCAGGGTCTGCAATAACACCCTTGTAACGCGGAATATCAATCCAGAAAAGCTACTCATGGAGACAAAGGTTGTTCCTTCGGGTGTTGCCGAAGTAGCACGACTGCAAGCCCGCGAAGGCTATGTGTATTTGAAACCTTGATTAACTCTCGATCTGCTCGCACACCGCTTTGCACAGGCTAACAATTTTGTCGTTGTCAATACGGTAGTAAATCTGAACTCCATCTCGTCGCTTAGCCAGCACACCCGCCTTAAAAAGGGTATTGAGATGTTGCGACATGTTGGGCTGAGTCGTATCAATGCGTTCTAAAAGATAGCTTACATTTTGCTCGCCATCGCACAAGCAATTGATAATTTTGAGACGCATGGGTGCTGACATGACACCAAAAAGCTCCGCTGCTTTTTCAAAAACATGGTCAGGCTTTTCAAGCGCTGGGTGCAGACTTTGAGGCGAGGACATAGGCATGAGGTTTAGCGGGCGGAAAAAAGGACTTTAACAGCTAGAGACATTATTTTGAGGTGCTTCCCATTTTCTCTCTGTTACGCCGAGTAATTAAGCCCAAACTAAGGCAGGTTATTTTCAATCACTGTTAATCCGTCTTTGCCCCGCCCTCAAACCACTGCTTGATCACTTCGCGCTCCGCGTCCGTAATTTGCGTTGCGTTGTTCATGGGCATGATGCGCGTAACGACCGCTTGTTGATACACCGCTTGCGCATGCAGGGCGAGATTTGGGGGTGAATCTAGGCGAACGTTTTTCATCTGCACCTGCTCGCCATGGCATTGGTAGCAGCGCTGTGACAAGATGGGTTGAAGCGTTGCGTAGTTGGGCACTGCGGTCACGCTTAATTTTGGTTTTGTTGATTGGTCTGCAGGAGCCATCCAGAGAATCGCCAACACAATGACCGCGACGCCTGAAAACGCATAGCGCCAAGGATGGGGATTGCGTCCGAGCTTAAAGCCGTGGCGCAATACAAAAAACTGCCGAATCGCTGCGCCTGCAAACATCACGAGGATCAGCACCAGCCAATTGTTGGGATGGCTGTACGTAAAGCTGTAGTGGTTGCTCAACATCGCAAAGAGCACCGGCAGCGTGAAGTAGGTGTTGTGAACGCTGCGCTGCTTACCGCGCTTGCCGTGCACGGGATCGACTGCTAATCCAGCTTTGATACTCGCCACCACAGTTTTTTGACCGGGGATGATCCAGAAAAATACATTAGCACTCATGCTGGTCGCCATCATGGCGCCCACAATAAGAAATGCGGCGCGGCCTGCAAACCAGTGGCACGCCAACCAGGTCGCCGCACACACCATCAGCGCAACCAAGCCCCCTACGATGGCATCGCCATTCTTTCGCTCCCCAAAGATTCGGCAAATAGCGTCATAGGCCAACCAAAAAACCACCAAAAACCCCAAGGCCACGGCCACAGCGGTTGCTGGTGCCCAGTCCATCACGGATTTGTCGATGAGGTACGTGCTTGCGTTCCAAA
>SXSX01000122.1 GCA_005793295.1 Burkholderiales bacterium
GGCGGCGCATTGCAGCCCAAGTACATCGATAAAGACGGTAATGAGACCACCAACGGCGACGGCTTTACTGGCTTGCCTGCGTGGTCACCGATTTACCTTGACAAAGGCGAGCTAACCTTTAACACGGCCGGTAAGTTGTTCTCCCCATTGCAAGGTACCCAACTGGAAACTGTTTACCTCGCGGGTGGTAAGGGCGCTTTGACGATTAACGTGGATTACGCGGCTTCGACCCAATTCACCTCGCCGTTTGCGGTTTTGTCACAGTCGCAAGACGGTGCACCAGAAGGCTCCTTGGTGGGCGTGACGATTGGTAATGATGGATTGGTGAGCGCTTCGTTCTCTAACGGTTCACAAACTTCACTCGCGAAAATTTTGCTCACCAACTTCTCTAGCCCGTCTGGTTTGCGCCAGATTGGTGACTCCAGCTTCTTGGCCTCTGCGTCTTCAGGTAAACCGATTCTGGGTACTGCGGGTAGCGCAGGCTTTGGAACGCTGCGAGCTGGTGCGACCGAGCGGGCCAACGTCGACTTGACCCAAGAGCTGGTCGATTTGATCACCGCACAACGTAACTTCCAAGCCAACGCCAAAGCGATTGAGACCAGTTCGACGATGACTTCGGCCATCATCAACTTGCGCTCTTAATCGCTAAGACATTGACAAAAGTAGGAGCCTGACATGGATCGTTTAGCCTTTAACGCAGTCGCTGCCATTAACGAGCAGCGGGTCGCGCGGCAAATGTCAACCAATGAATTGGCCAATGTCTCCACGGTTGGATTCAAGCGCAGTTATGAAGCTTCTATGCGTGCCATTCAAGCCGTTGGCTCAGGTTTAACCACCCGCCAACAACCGCAATCCTTTACCGAGGATTACATCAGCATGAAAGCCGGAACCGTCATGGCCACTGGCAACGATCTGGATGTGGCATTGTCTGGCAATACCGTCATGGGCGTTACCGCGCCCGATGGATCGCTGGCCTTTACCCGCCGAGGAGACCTGCGCGTGAACGCCAATGGTGCTTTAGAAAACGGCAGTGGCTACCTGGTGCGCGGCCAGGGGGGTGGCGCAATTACAGTGCCCCCGGGCTTGAAAATCACCATCAAGTCCGATGGCGCTATTTTTGGCTCTGATCCAGCGCAGGGCAGCAATACCCCGCCCGTACCCTTGGGTAGTTTGTTTATGCGTGATAGCACAGGAACGAAGCTCCAACGCCGCGAAGACGGTTTGTTTCAAGTCGCTGGCGGAACGCCCGGACAAGATATCCCCCCTGGCCCCAACCTCCCCGGCCTGACGTCTGGCGCCCTCGAGGGCAGCAACGTCAATGCGCTCGAGGTGATGGTCAAACTCATGGACCAAAGCCGCTCCTTTGAGCAGCAGGTCAACATGATCAAGGAAAGCAAGAGTTGCGACGAAACCGGCGCAACCATGATGAAACCCAGTTGACGGTTTTCCGCATGGCGCGATCCTTGCTTTAGTCTATTTAACTTAAATACCAAAGGAGCTGACCATGGATGCATCAATGTGGGTAGCCAAAACCGGCCTCGACGCGCAACAGACGCGTATGAACGTCATTTCGAACAACTTGGCCAACGTCAACACGACCGGCTTCAAGCGCGACCGCGCGGTTTTCGAAGACCTGCTGTACCAAAACATCCGCCAAGCCGGCGGCCAAACCGGCGCGACCACCCAAGCCCCTACCGGCTTGATGCTGGGTACCGGTGTGCGTGTGGTTGCCACCGAAAAACTCCACGCCCAAGGCAATATGGTCAACAGCCAAAACCCTTTAGACGTCGCGATTGCTGGAGAAGGCCACTTTCAAATCGCCCAAGCGGATGGAACCATTGCTTATACCCGTGACGGTAACTTCAAAGTGTCGGCAACAGGTCAACTGGTGACTTCCAGCGGCGCTCCTATTCAACCCGCTATCACCATTCCCGCAACGGCCTCTACGGTCACCATCGGCCGCGATGGGACGATTTCGGTCGAACTCTCTACCGGCGGCCAACAGGTTCTCGGTCAGCTGCAAATTGCCCGCTTTTTGAATCCTGCCGGCTTACAAGCCGCAGGTCAAAACTTGATGAAAGAAACCCCAGCTAGCGGCCCGCCACAGGTTCAACAGCCCGGCCAAAACGGCGCTGGCACGTTGATGCAAGGCACTTTGGAGGCTTCTAACGTCAACGTGGTTGAAGAGATGGTCAACATGATTGAGACCCAACGCGCCTACGAGATCAATTCCAAAGCGATCTCTGCGGTAGACGGAATGCTCAAGTACATCAACCAAAACATGTAACAGGCAATAGGCATTCACCATGACAAGCCCTGAAACCGCTCAATGCATTCGCGCAGTCGTAACCCTTCTTGCCGCTTTAGGCTTGGGGGCCTGCACGGTCCTACCGGTCGAACCCATGAAGCATTCCGAAGGTTTTACACCGGTCTACCCCATGGCCCAAGAGAAAGCCACGCAAGCCACCGGAGCCATTTACAACGGTCGTTTGAGCGAAAACTTTTTTGGCCGCGGTCGCAGCTTCCAAGTGGGCGATGTAATTACCGTGATCTTGGATGAATCCGCAACCGCCAAACGCAGCCAAGTGGGCAGCTTAAGCCGCGCTTCTACCAACGACGTGCTCAAAGGTAACAACTCCGTGATTGCTGCTGCTGGAAACTTTTTAGGAGGCGCCAGTACCCTAGGCGCTACGGTTACCAACAAAGGCACAGGAACGGCAGACCAATCGGCAACGCTGACCGGCTCTGTGGCCGTGTCGGTGATTGAGATCATGGCCAACGGCAACCTCGTTTTACGAGGGGAAAAGCAAGTGGCTTTAACTGAAGGCTCTGAAGTGATTCAGGTCGCGGGCGTGGTTCGCGCTGAAGACATCGCGCCTAACAACACCGTGGCTTCTCGCCGCTTGGCGAACGCCCAAATTGCTTACCGTGGCACGGGTGACCTCGCCGCCACCAGCCGCGCCGGTTGGGGCACGAGCGGCCTGCTCAAACTGTGGCCCTTCTAATCATGAAAAAACTCTTACGCTCCTTGCCCTTGGCGGCTCTGTTGTGGGCGTTGCCTTTTACTGCGGCGCATGCCGATCGCATCAAAGACCTCACCAGCATGGCCGCCATGCGTGGCAACCAACTCATTGGCTACGGCCTGATTGTGGGTTTGCAAGGCACGGGCGACGGTTCCGATTTGTCGTTTACCACCCAAAGCATGAAAACCCTGCTTAACCGCATGGGCGTAAACCAAGAAAACCCTCTCAGCGACTTTGAAGCCGCCAGCAGCGGTGGCAAGATTGACCTGAAAAACGTCGCGGCCGTCATGGTCACGGCTGACCTTCCCGGCATGGCCAAACCCGGCCAGCGCATTGACATCAATGTCGCCGCTATCGGCAAAGCCACTAGCTTGCGCGGAGGCAGCTTGCTGCTGACGAGCCTTCGCGGTGTCGACGGCCAAACTTACGCGATTGCCCAAGGCTCGCTGACCGCCATGGGCATAGACGCGGGCGCTGCCGGCTCGAAAGTGTCTGTGGGCGTTACCACCTCAGCACGTATTCCTAGCGGCGCAACGGTGGAAAAAGCCGTAGACAACCCCTTTGACAAAGCCGACAACGTTTTACTCAACTTGCGCGAGAGCGATTTCACAACCGCGTCTAGCATCATTCAAGCGATCAACGCCAAATTTGGCGCTGACGTTGCTACGGCCATTGACGGCGTATCCATCGCCGTTCGAGCGCCCATGGACAGCAGTCAACGCGTCGCGTTCATGAGCATGATCGAGAACATTGACATCCAACCCGGCGAGCCGCCCGCCCGCGTGGTGGTTAACGCCCGAACCGGTACGGTCGTGATTAGCCGTAACGTGCGCGTCTTTGCTGCCGCAGTAACCCACGGAACCATCAGCGTCTCGGTTGCAGCCACCAATGAGGTCTCACAACCCGGAGCGTTATCCACCGGAACCACCCAAGCCGTTCAAAACGCAGACATCAAAGTCTCCGAGCCCAACAAGCCCATGTTCTTGTTCCAGCCTGGTGTTGACTTGCGCCAAATTGTGGACGCGGTAAACCAAGTGGGCGCGACGCCTTCGGCCTTGATTGCGATTTTGGAAGCCCTTAAAAGCTCTGGCAGCCTGCGTGCCGAACTGTTGGTTATCTAAACAGCAGCACTTTGACACCATGGACTCGCTCTCTAACGCCCTCCCCCCCTCGGCCCAAGCCGCGGCGATGACTGGGTCTTACCTGGACTTTGACGGTCTAGGTAAGCTCAAGGGACAGGCACGAACGGACTCCAAAGCGGCAACCCGCGAAACCGCGCAGCAGTTTGAGGCGATGTTTTTGCAGATGATGATGAAGTCGATGCGCGACGCTACGCCCAAAAGCGAGCTCAACGAATCGTCAGCCACAGAAACCTTTGAAGCTATGTTTGACAAAGAGGTCTCGGTGGCCATGTCTAAGCGTAACGCGCTGGGCCTGGCCGATATGTTGGTTAAACACATGCCAGACGGATCTTTGGTCCAACCGAGTACCGTCGCCATGTTGGCAGCCCGTTCTGGTAAAGCCAAGGGTATGCCTTTACAGCCCGAAGCGGCTAAGCCGATGGGCTTGGAAGTCGCGGCAACCGTATTGGCGCCCCTGCCTAAAGTGGGCGGCCCGATTCCTTTGGCTAGCCGTTTTGCCCCCTTGCGTGAAGGGAGCAAACCATGAGCGATATGGCCGGCATTGCCGGAAACGCCGTTACCGTTTATCAGCAAGCGCTAACCACGGTCAGTAACAACATTGCCAACGTCGCCACCGACGGGTACTCACGCCAAGACGTCGCACTGCAAGCGCTACCCGTCACCCAAACCGGCCAAATCTTTTTGGGCTCGGGTGTGGCGGTGGACCGTATTAAGCGCCAGTACGACGAGTTTGTGGACTCCAACCTGCGTAACAGCAACAGCGACCTTGCCAGCCAAGAGCCCATGGTGAACTACGCCAACCGCGTGGTGGATGTGATGGGCGGCCAAACCATGGGTTTGAACACGGCCTTAGACCAATTCTTTGCCTCCGCACGCACTATGTCGAGCGACCCGTCTTCTAGCGTTTTGCGAAGCAGCTTTGTGCGTGACGCCCAAGGCGTTGCCGAGCGTTTTGGCCAACTCTCTGCCCAGCTGAGCTTGGTAGAAGAAGAAACCCAACAATCGCTTGACAGCGCGGTCACCCAGATTAACGCCTTAACCAAGCAAATTGCCCAGGTCAACGGCCAACTCACTAAAAAACAATCTGAGGCCGACCAGCCTCCTGATCTGCTTGACCAGCGCGACTTGTTGCTAAGGAAGCTCTCAACGTTCGCCCACGTCAACACCCGCTTTACGGCCAACGGAACCGTTTCGGTCAGCTTGGGCGCGTCGATGAGCCAAGACATTGTCGTGAGTGGCAATTCGTCTTTGGATATTGCCGCAAGCTACGACAGCAAAAACTCCAATAAAGTTTCTATGGTGCTGGACCCCTACGGGAAGTCCACCTCCTTGAACGGCATTACCAGCGGCACGATCGCAGGAATTTTGTCGTTTCGCGAACAGGTTTTAGGAACAGCCCAAGGCACCTTAGACAACTTGGCAAAAACCTTTGCCAAAGAAGTCAATGCCGTTCACAAACAAGGCATTGACGGTTACGGCAACCCCGGCCTAGAACTCTTTAGCTTTGACCCAACAGCAGCCAATGCGGCCAGCGGACTTCGGGTCGCTATTGAAGACCCGATGCGTGTCTCTGCTGCGGCCCAATTTCGGGTCATTGAAGGCGCAAACAACACCAGCGGAACCAACGCCAGTATCAAGTTTGACGAAACGCCACCTATCGGCCCTGCCCCGCTTCAAGAGGTATTGGTCAACAACGACCATCCCAGCGCCGCTCGGCTAGTTCGCGTTGACACCAGCCTGCCCGTTGCTGCAGTTGCCAGTATTCCCATCGGCATGAGCGATGTGAGCGTTTATCTTGACAGCCTTGAGAGCGGCCAACAGCTTCAGATCATGACCCGCGACGGCCGCCAAATCATTGGTCAATCGATGGCTGGCGACACCACACTCATCGGCCAGATGATCACCACCGACAACGGTTTTGCGCAAGGCGCAACGTACAGCGCGGCTTACTTGAACGTCTCGGGTGCGAGCGGCTACAAAGACATGAACGTCTTTTACGGAGCCCAAGCCCAAGTCCAGCAGCAGCCCATCTACAACAGCAAAGACCAAATTTCTGGTACCAAGGCCTTCCCCGCCCTGCTTGAAGGCGCTCGCATGCAAGGCAGCACCACAGGCCTGGCCGCAACCAGCCTGACGCTAAACGGAACCGCGCTAGGCGCTTTGGCAGCCCCCGCAGCGGGAACCACCTTGCAAGCCGGTGCCGTGGCCACCTGGATTAACGCGCAATCAGCAACAACTTACGTTACCGCGACCGCTACGAACGCGATAGTGCTGACAGACAGCCAAGTCAAATACGGCATGCCTTTGCTGATCAATGGCGTCTCGGTTGACACTTCTACCGCTACGTCGCTCAACGGCCTAGCCAATGCGATTAACAATGCCAGCGCCAGCAACGTCAGTGCCCGTATTGATTCCCAAGGCCAATTGCGCATTAGCAACAGCACCGGCGATGACATCACGATTGCAGGAACCAACGTTGCAGGCTCAAGCGTTCAAAACGCCTTAGGCCTCACCGCTGGAACCTTCCGCGGCCAAATTAGCTTGACGCAGGCTTTAACCGACAGCAGCGGCGTTGCAATCACCCGCCCGATTCAGCTGGGGTTTGGAAGCACCGGAACCCCTGCTGACCTCGCCAAACTCGGCTTTCGCACTGGCGCTTTCATTAGCGGCGCTGCCAAAGAAGACCTCTTGGTTTTTGTGACCGGCGCAGGCACTGCAACCGTTTCTGCCAGCTACGCAGGCAAGCCCATTGACGCCAAGCAGTCGTTGCGGGCCCAGCCCATGAAGGTGGAATTCACTAGCGCTACCGCCTACAAAATAACTGACACCAATACCAACACCATCGTGGCCGAGCGCACGCTAGACCCAACGCAGCTCAACCCCGGAATACGTTACCAAGGCATCGCCTTGTCCTTTACCTCTCCCCCGGCGTTAGGAGATGTGTTTACGCTTGACGGCAACAAAGACGGCGTGGGCAATAACGACAATATGTTGGCCTTGGCCGCGTTAGAAAAGAAACCACTGGTTGGCATCAAAACGCTGTCTAACGCTTACATTGACCAAGTCAACGAACTGGGAAACATCGCCCGCCAAGCCACCATCGCTAAGAGCGCACTCACCGTGGTGCATGACCAAGCCGTCAAATCCCGCGACGAACTATCAGGCGTAAGCCTTGACAAAGAGGCCGCTGACCTGATCCGCTACCAGCAAGCCTACCAAGCCGCAGCCAAAGTGCTGCAGGTTGCCAGCCAACTCTTTGACAGCGTACTGCAAGTACGCTGAACCTTAAGGTCAAGATATGCAAATTTCTACCAACTTTTTATTTGACCGTGCAAGCAAGCAAATGGGCTCGCTGCAAAACGATTTGGCGAAATCTCAAGCCCAAATTGCAGCCCAAAAACAGGTGATGTCGCCCAGCGATGCGCCTGACCAGTCTTCGGTCATTACGCGGCTTAAATCGGTGCTGTCGCACAACGAAGGCTATACCAAGGCTCTAGACGCGGTTCAAGCCCGCCTTGAGTCTGAAACCACTAACCTATCGAGCGCCAGCGACCTATTGGTTCGGATCAAAGAACTCGCACTTCAAGCCAACAGCGCCACCCAAGGAAAAACCAGCCGTGCGGCTATTGCCACTGAAATGAAAGGCCTGCGTGACCAGTTACTCAGCCTTGCCAACGCAACAGATACTACGGGCAACTATATTTTTTCAGGAAGCAAGGTCAAAACTCCAGCCTTTTCCAGCGATGCCAACGGCGTGGTTACTTACCAAGGTGACCAAACCCGAATGAGCGTTGCAGTGGGTGACCAACGCACAATCGCCATCAACCGACCGGGCACCAACGCGTTTGTTCGCGTAGTACGCAGCGACGGTGCTGGCGGCACCATCGGCGTGGGGTTTTTTCAAGCCATTGACGATTTAATGACTGGTGTGAAAGCCACCGATGGGTCAGGCGGCGCTGCTATGTCCCGCGGGTTGTCTGAGATCGATGACTTACAACGTGGTGTGGTCTTAGCCCAAGCTGAAGCGGGCACCGACATGAAGGTGGTCGAGCAACAAAATGCCGTATTGGAAGATACGCAACTGAACCTCAAAACTGCGCTGGCAAGTGTAGAAGACCTCGATATGGTCACGGCCATTTCATTGATGCAAAAACAGTTACTCTCCTTAGAGGCTGCGCAAGCCAGCTTTGCCAA
>SXSX01000123.1 GCA_005793295.1 Burkholderiales bacterium
AATGTCATGCGCATCCGTACCGCCAAATTGGTAATGCGGGTGAAAGTCGGCCACTTGCAACACGCCGTCTAGTTCTAAGTCCATCAGCACGTCGTCGCATTCGGCCAAAAAATCATTGAAAGCCAAAAAGTCGGGCAAGGCGTTGGGCGCTATCAGTAACGTGGTGTCTAGCTTGTCTGGGTCGGCCTCGGCCAAGTGTTGCAACTCTTCGCGCAGCATGGCCAGCACGTCGGCGGGTTCGGCGGATGCACACACGCGGTAGCGCACCATGTCTTTGACCACCACTGCCTTAGCAAAGGGGCACAGGTTCAGGTCGACCACGGCTTCTAGCAGCCACTTCTTCGTATCTTCAATCGCCGTTTTTTCTAAGTCACTCATTTGGTGTGTGAAGCGTTCAAGCGTGCGTGTTCACGTGTGGCAAAACGGTCGGTCATGCCAGCCAAGTAATCGGCTACAGCACGCGGTACATCGCTGCGCTGGGCATAGGCTGTGGGCATTTCTTGGGGCTTGGCCAAGTAAACCGAGAACAGTTCTTGCACCATAGCGCGTGCACCATCAGTAGTTTTCATCACTTGCGGATGGCGATACAAATTACGCGATAAAAACGACTTGAGGGCTTTCGATTCTTCATACATCGCGGCGCTGAACTGCACGAGTGGAGGGCACTGGCGGGCTTCGTCTGAACTGGTTGGTGTGTATTTTTCGATGGTGGCGCGTGTGGCGGTAATGACGTCGTAGACCTGGTCGCTCAGCATGCGGCGAATGGTCTCAAACAAAACGCGGCGGCCTTGCAGACTCGGGTACTCAACCAAGGTTTGCGCGTGGTAGCGGGCAAACAAAGACACGTCTTGCAGTTGCTCGAGCGTGAGCAACCCAGAGCGTACGCCGTCGTCAATATCGTGGGCGTTGTAAGCAATGGCATCAGCCAAGTTGCACAGCTGCGCCTCTAAACTGGGTTGCATTCCGGTTAAAAAACGTGCCGCCACGCCACCGGGTTCTTGCGCGTTGATGAGTTCTGCATTGCGACGAGCGCAGTGTTTCAAGATGCCTTCGCGGGTTTCAAAGCTAAGGTTTAGGCCGTTGAATTCGGGATAGCTTTCTTCCAGCTCGTCCACCACGCGCAGGCTTTGCAGGTTGTGCTCGAATCCGCCATACAGGGCCATGCACTCGTTGAGCGCGTCTTGTCCGGCGTGGCCAAACGGCGTGTGGCCCAAGTCGTGGGCTAAGGCAATTGCTTCCACCAAGTCTTCGTTGAGGCCCAAAGAGCGGGCGATGGATCGGCCGAGTTGCGCCACTTCCAACGAATGCGTCATGCGTGTGCGAAACAAGTCACCTTCATGGTTCAAAAAAACCTGGGTTTTGTAGACGAGGCGGCGAAACGCAGTGCAGTGAATGATGCGGTCACGGTCGCGTTGAAATTCGGTACGCGTGGGGGCTGGGCTCTGAAAAAACCGCCGCCCCCGCGAGAGGGCCGGATCACAAGCGAATGGGGCCAGCATCACGCCGCTCAACAGCTCGCAATTACTTGACGAACCACGTTTAACTCTGCCCCACGAACACATGCTTTGCCAGGGCCATCAATCAAAATAAATCTGATTTCACCCGCTTCTGCTTTTTTATCGACTTGCATGAGTTCAAGGTATTTACCCGCATTGTCTTTCTCATCCAACACAGGCGCCTGTATCGGCAAGCCTGCTGCTGAAATTAACCGAGTAAGTCGTTCTACAAATGCGCTGTCAACCAATCCCAAAGCGAGGGATAAATGCGCTGCCATCACCATGCCGCAGCCCACTGCTTCGCCGTGTAACCACTTTCCATAACCCAGGCCCGCCTCGATCGCATGGCCAAATGTATGTCCAAAGTTGAGAATGGCTCGCAAACCCGCTTCACGCTCATCTTGCCCAACGACCCAAGCCTTGATTTCGCAACTGCGTTGAACCGCATAGGCTAAAGCCTGCGCATCGCCACTGCGCAGCGCATGGACATGGGACTCCATCCAATCCAAAAACGCCATATCTGCAATCGGTCCGTATTTGATAATTTCTGCGAGCCCCGCACTGATTTCTCGCTCAGGTAACGTTTTGAGGGTATCTAAATCACACACCACCAATTGCGGTTGGTAAAAAGCGCCCACCATATTTTTTCCCAGCGGGTGGTTGATACCGGTTTTACCCCCTACCGAAGAATCAACCTGCGCGAGCAAAGTCGTAGGAATCTGAACAAATGGCACGCCGCGCATATAACTGGCAGCCGCAAAACCGGTCATATCTCCCACCACCCCGCCGCCGAGCGCAAACAGTACTGTTTTTCGGTCACAGTTATTTTGTAACAGCGCGTCAAAAATAGTATTCAAGGTTTGCCATGTTTTAAATTGCTCACCGTCTGGCAGGGTGACAAGATGCACCGTCTTATAACGCGAGGCCAAAGTTTGTTGCAACCGCTGGGCGTACAAGGGAGCCACGGTTTCGTTGGAGACCACCAAGGCGCTAGAAGACTCAGAGAGGCCCGCAAACGTGGCGTGATCGGATAGAAGCCCCGCACCAATCTCGATGGAGTAACTCCGATCTTCTAAGGCAATCGAAACGGTGTGTCGCATAGGAGCGCTCATAAGGTGGATGGTGGGGTTAATGGGGGAGCCAACTCTATCTGCATCACAATCATATTGACCAAGGTGGCAACGGAAGGGCGTCCCGTTTCAACGACAAAGTGTGCAGTCTGACGGTATAGCGGATCACGGACTGCAAAAAGTTCCCGTAGTTTAGCCATGGGATCGGCGACTTGTAACAAGGGGCGGTTGGTGTCGTGGCGCAGCCGACGGATCAACTCCTCGGGGTTGGACTTGAGATAAATCACTTGCCCTCGGGCGTGCAAGCGTTCCCGATTCACCGCTCGCAACACCGCGCCGCCTCCGGTCGCTAGAACGCCTATGCCCTGTTGCGAAAGTTGGTCGATCACCTCCGACTCAATATCTCGAAAACGCTCCTCCCCTTCCCGCTCGAAAAATTCCCGAATCGGGCAACCCAGACGCGCTTCGATCGCATGGTCCGAATCAAAAAAGTTGAGTTGTAAACGCCGAGCCAGTTGCCGCCCAATGGTGGACTTTCCAGACCCGGGTAGACCGACAAGAGAAATCACAGCTTGGGTTTTATTGATTAAATGCTCGACTGCTTATGCAGGCCAAAAAAGCATTATCGGACATCCCTGTCCCTCTTTCGGTCTAGCGCACGATAGCGCGCTCGCTGACCACCTTCGGGGTAATAAATACCAACATTTCTTGTTTGTTGGTCGAGCGTTGGCGAGTTTTGAACAAATAACCGATTCCTGGTAAGTCACCGAGTAATGGCACTTTGGTTTCGCTTTCGTTTTCATTGACTTCAAAAATTCCGCCAATGACAACAGTGCCGCCATTTTCGACCAGCACCTGGGTTTTGATATGTTTGGTATTGATGGCAAAGCCTGCGGCGGTCGCTTGGCCCACGCTGTCTTTGGTGACGTCTAAATCAAGGCTCACGCTCCCTTCGGGGGT
>SXSX01000124.1 GCA_005793295.1 Burkholderiales bacterium
CTGTGTGACGCCAGCCTGAGTGGTGAAATGCGCAACACAGCAATGCAATGCCCCACATTGAAGAACATCCAACACTACAACTACGAAGGCCCCGACAGTCTCGAAGCCGCCATGGAGCGGCAATCCGGCGTTTTTCCTAACGCCAATACGGCTGCCGATGACACCTGCATCATTGCCTTTACCTCCGGAACCACTGGCATCCCTAAGGCCACCATGCACTTTCACCGCGATGTGATGGCGGTGTGCGCTTGTTGGTCTCACCACGTCTTACGCCCAAGCGCAGACGACGTTTTCATGGGTAGCCCGCCGCTTGCATTTACGTTTGGCTTAGGGGGTTTGGTGTTGTTTCCCATGTCGGTGGGGGCCTCTACAGTTTTGCTCGAAAAAGCAGGCCCTCCCCAATTGCTTGAAGCGATTGAAGAATATGGCGCTACCGTTCTATTTACTGCTCCCACCACTTACAGAACGCTTGCGCCGCGGGGCGTTGATTTGCGAAAAACTGCGTTGAAGCACTGCATCTCCGCTGGCGAGGCCTTGCCGGCATCGACCCGGGCGCTGTGGCGTGATGCAACCGGGATCGAACTCATTGATGGCATTGGTGCAACAGAGATGTTGCATATCTTTATTTCAGCGGACGCAGCTCACGCAAAACCGGGAGCAACCGGAACGGTGGTACCCGGGTACCAAGCCTGCATCATGGATGACGCGGGAAATACCTTGCCTGCCGGTCAGGTTGGAAAGCTCGCCGTTCGGGGTCCAACGGGTTGTCGGTATTTGGCCGATGAGCGGCAAAAAACCTATGTTCGCTTCGGCTGGAACTTTACCGGCGATACCTATTTGATGGATGACGATGGCTACTTTTTTTACCAAGCCCGTACCGACGACATGATTGTGTCCGCCGGGTACACCATCGCAGGCCCCGAAGTTGAAGAGGCCTTGATGCTCCATCCTGCGGTGGCTGAGTGTGCTGTCATTGGCAGCGCAGATGAAGACCGTGGCCAGATTGTGCACGCGTTTGTCGCGCTGCGACCCGGACATACGGGCGACAGCGCCATGACCCAACAGCTCCAAGATTATGTGAAGGCGCAGATCGCTCCCTACAAATACCCCAGAGCCATCACATTTGTAGCCGCCCTTCCCCGAACTCAGACCGGTAAACTGCAACGCTTTAAGCTGCGTGAAAACGTGTAGTACCCTGAACGATCACCCTGCCCCCCCCTGAAACGAGACCTTCCCGAACCATAACCCGAAAGGATATTCACAATGAAACTCCATCACACCCCCACATTGAAAACCTTGCTGGCAGCAGCACTGGCTGTGTCGGCCTTGTCCGCAACTGCGCAATCTACCGAGCCTGTCAAGATTGGCTTACTGAGCACCTTGTCTGGACCCGGCGCAGGTTTGGGAATTGATATTCGCGACGGGTTTCAACTCGCCATCAAACTTGGCGGCGGAAAACTCGGCGGGCGTCCTGCCGAAGTCATCATTGCCGACGACCAAGCCAGCCCTGACGTCGGCCGCCAAACCGCCGACCGCTTGGTCAAGCGCGACAAAGTGGACTTTATGACAGGCGTTGTATTTTCAAACGTGATGTTGGCAGTGGGCGCGCCTACGTTTCAATCCAAAACGTTTTATGTCAGCGCCAACGCAGGCCCCTCGCAATACGCGGGCGACCAATGCAACCCTTACTTCTTTAGCGCGTCATGGCAAAACGATAACCTGCACGAAGCGGTAGGTAAAACCGTGATGGACAAGGGCTACAAGAAAGTCGCGCTCATCGCACCCAACTACCCCGCAGGTAAAGACGCCCTCACCGGCTTTAAGCGTTTTTACAAAGGTGAGGTTGTCTCGGAAACGTACACCCAACTCACCCAGCTGGACTACGGCGCAGAATTGTCCCAATTACGCGCCAGCAAACCCGATGCGGTATACATTTTCTTGCCTGGCGGTTTAGGGATTAACTTCATCAAGCAATTTGTGGGCGCTGGATTATCCAAAGACATGACTTTGTTTGGCCCAGGCTTCTCAGGCGATGAAGATGTGATTAAGGCCGTTGGTGAACCCATGCTCGGAATGTTCAATACCTCCCAGTGGGCCCACGACTTAGACAACGCTGCCAACAAAAAATTTGTTGTTGCGTTTGAAAAAGAATTTGGCCGGTTACCTTCGTTGTACGCAGCCCAAGGCTATGACGCTGCCAAATTGATTGATGCCGCCGTTCGCGACAGCAAGGGCAAATTGGATGACAAGGCAGCGGTTCGCAAAGCCCTTGAAGCGGCCAAGTTTGACTCGGTGCGCGGCGCTTTCAAATTCAACGTCAACCACTACCCGATTCAAGACTATTACTTGCGCGTCATTACCAAAAACGCCAAGGGTCAAATCACCAACCGCACGATTGGAACCGTCTTTAAAAACCATGCAGACGCCTACGCTGGCAACTGCAAGATGCCAAGTTAATCAAAATACATAAGACGCGCCAGGGAGGCGGTTAGAAGCGATGAATGCAATTTTGATCTTGGAGCAGATGCTCAACGGCTTGCAAATGGGCTTGATGCTTTTTTTGCTCGCCGCTGGGTTGACGCTGGTGTTTGGCATCATGGACATGATCAACCTCGCCCACGGTTCTTTGTACATGGTTGGCGCTTACCTGATCGCCTCGATCACTGCTGCAACCGGATCCTTCTGGGCGGGCTTGGGATTTGGGGTGGTAGGTGCCGCCGTTTTTGGTGTCCTTTTAGAGATCAGTATTCTGCGCCGCTTGTACCAGCGAGATCACGTTTCTCAGGTGTTAGGGACCTTTGCTATTTTGCTGATGTGCAACGAGTCGGTGCGTTTGATCTGGGGCTCGCAGCCCTTGTCACTCAACCCTCCGCTGGCGTTATCGGGACCCGTTGAAATTTTCACGGGTTTTTCCTACCCTGCCTACCGACTCTTCATGATTGCTGTGGGTCTCGCGGTCGCTGGCTTGCTGTACCTGCTGATTGCCCACACACACATCGGGATGCAAGTCAGAGCCGGCGCATCGCACCGCGAAATGGCGATGGCGATGGGAACCAATGTGCAACGTTTGTTTACGCTGGTCTTTGGTGTGGGTGCAGCGCTGTGTGCTTTGGCCGGAGGAATGTTGGGGCCGCTTTTGGCGGTGCAAGTCGGTATGGGCGAGAGTATTTTGATTTTGGCCTTTGTGGTGATCGTGATTGGCGGCATTGGATCGGTACGCGGTGCGCTTTTAGGTGCACTGCTCGTGGGCTGCATTGATACCGCGGGGAGAACCCTGTTGCCCCTGGTCTTGGTGAATGTGGTGGGAGCAGAGTTTGCCTCTAACGCTGGGCCAGCCCTCTCATCGATCTTGATTTATATTTTTATGGCGACAGTTTTATTTTTCAAGCCTCGGGGACTTTTTCCTAGCCATGGCTGATTTGAAACCCGTTCCCAGTGTGCTGGACCACACCTTGCAGCTTCGATGGTCATTACCCTTTTTGGCTTTGCTTTTGGCATTACCACTTGCCGCCTACTCTGTGGGCGACACGTTTTATGTGGGCATGGCAACGCGGGTTTTGGTATTTGCGTTGGCCGCGAGCAGCTTGAATTTGATATTGGGTTTTGGCGGCATGGTGAGTTTTGGCCACGC
>SXSX01000125.1 GCA_005793295.1 Burkholderiales bacterium
GCGTCGGTCATGGCCAAGGATTGCGCCGCCTCCCAAGCGCGTTCTTGGTGCAGCATCAGCACCGCCATATTGGCCACCATCGCGCCGACCAAACAGACCGACAACAAGGCCATGTTGACAACACTGGGGCTGAAAATATCCACAATCGTGTTGTCTTGGTAAATCGCCATCACCCCAATGCGTGCGGCAATGGCCGCAGCCAAGGTTAAAGCGCAAAGCTTTAAAAGTCCTTGGGCGTTATTCAATGGTGAGGTGGCGCTTGCAGGCCACACGCGCCAGCATTGCAAAGCCTGCGCCATCAACATGCCGTGCGCACCCACGACGATCAGGTTTTGGGTTGGGATACCCCAAAGCTCCGGCGGCCCGCCCCACTCCAGTTGGGATAGCCCAAGAAGCACAGGCTGCACAACAATGTGCCAAACAGGGAGGGGACGCTTTAAAAATCGGCTGAAGCTGGCATGGATCAGGGCCAAAGTTAAAGACAGTAACCCGGCGGTGGCGGCCCAAGCCCAGCTCTGCGTGGCATGGAACAGGCCAAAGACCAACCAAGCGCTGGTGTGCGTTACGCCGCTGAGGACCCATTCGCGTAGGCCGGTGCGCAACCTTGCAGGGCGGGCGAACAGCCACAACACCACAGTTGCCAGTTGCGAAAGGACCAAGCACAAGAAAAAAGTAGGCGCAGAAAACATCAGGTAACGATTTTAAGGCTCGTGCCAAAATGCACCAATGAACGCGATTGACATTCCCGCCTACACCCAGACCTTGGGCGTCCAAGCCAGAGCAGCGTGTGCGTCGATGGCTAGCGCTTCGGCAGCCACAAAAAATGCGGCGCTGCGCACCTTGGCCGCTTTGCTGCGTGACAACGTAGGCGATTTGCAGATTGAAAACGCCAAAGATATTGAACGTGCTACTGCCGCAGGTTTATCCGCGCCCATGGTGGACCGACTCAAGCTCAGCCCCAAAGTATTAGAAACCTGCGCTTTAGGATGCGAGCAACTCGCTGCGATGCCCGAAGTGATTGGGGAGGTGACAGGTTTGCGCCAGCAGCCCAGCGGGATTCGGGTGGGGCAGATGCGCGTGCCTTTGGGTGTGTTTGGCATGGTGTTTGAAAGCCGGCCCAATGTCACGATCGAGGCGGCCAGTTTGTCGATCAAGAGCGGAAACGCCTGTATCTTGCGCGGCGGCTCCGAGGCGATTGATTCCAACAAGGCCTTAGCCGCCCTGGTTCAACGGGCTTTGCGAAGCAGCGGCTTGCCAGAGCACGCGGTGCAGTTGGTAGACATCACCGACCGCGCCGTGGTTGGCGAGCTCATTGCGATGCCGCAGTATGTGGATGTGATTATTCCCCGCGGCGGCAAAGGGCTGATTGATCGCATCAGCCGCGATGCCAAAGTTCCTGTGATTAAACATTTGGACGGAAACTGCCACGTGTATGTGGATGATCCCTGTGATATGGACATGGCAGTTAGCGTGGCCGACAACGCCAAAACCCAAAAATACAGCCCGTGTAACGCAGCTGAGAGTTTGTTGGTTGCAAAAGCCGTCGCCGCTGAATTTTTGCCGCGCATTGGCGCTATTTATGCTGCCAAAGGGGTGGAGATGCGGGTGTGCTCCCACAGTAAAACCTATTTAACGAAGGTGCCCCATGCGAAGGTGGTAGAGGCCAGTGAGCAAGATTGGTCGGAAGAGTACCTGGGCCCCATCATCAGTATCAAAGTGGTAGCCGATGTGGACGAAGCGATCAAGCACATCAACCGCTATTCTTCTCATCACACGGACGCCATTCTCACCCGCGACCACATGCACGCCCAGCGATTTTTGCGCGAGGTTGATTCCGCCAGTGTCATGGTCAACACCAGCACGCGGTTTGCTGATGGCTTTGAATATGGTTTGGGCGCGGAAATCGGCATCAGTACCGATAAGTTTCACGCGCGAGGCCCGGTGGGAATTGAGGGGCTCACTTCCTTGAAATACGTTGTTTTGGGGCAGGGCGAAATTCGGGGCTAGTGCCACGTAAAAATCCAACCCAGACGTTTTACTTCGAAAGATACACCGCTATGGTTCCGCATTTAGTCACTGCTCTCACGGGCCCGATCAATGAGTTGGAGCAACGCGTGTTGGACACCATGCCTGCGATCGAGCGCTGGTTTCGCTTGGAGTGGATGGAGCACACGCCACCGTTTTATACCTCGGTCGACGTCAGGAACGCGGGCTTTAAGTTGGCGCCAGTAGATACCGATTTTTATCCTTCAGGTTGGAACAACCTGACCCCAGAGATGTTGCCCTTGGCGGTGCAGGCGGCGATGGTTGCCATTGAAAAAATCTGCCCTGAGGCACGCAATCTGCTGATCATTCCGGATAACCAGATTCAGAGTACGTTTTACCTAAGCAACTTGACGCAGCTGCGGCGTATTTTCCATATGGCGGGTTTGAATGTGCGCATGGGTTCGATCAACCCTGCGCTCAAAAAGAGCACCACCATTGAGCTCCCCGGTGGCGAGAGCATCACTGTGGAACCAGTGGTTCGAACCAAGGGGCGCATCGGGGTCAAGGACTTTGACCCTTGCACCATCCTCCTCAACAATGATTTAAGTGCGGGTATTCCTGGAATTTTGGAAGACTTACACCAACAGTATTTGCTGCCGCCCTTGCATGCCAGTTGGGCGACCCGCCGCAAAAGTAAGCATTTCCAATGTTATGACGACATTGTCAAACGCTTTGGCAAATTAATTGGCATAGACCCCTGGCTCATTAACCCCATGTTTGACACCTGCGGACAGGTAGATTTATCGCACAGCCAAGGCGTTCAGTTGTTAACAGCGCGGGTCGAGGCCTTGCTCGCCAAGGTAAAGAAAAAATACAAAGAGTACGGCATCAAAGAAAAGCCGTTTGTCATCGTCAAGGCCGATAACAGCAGCAGCGGTATGGGCATCATGACGGTGCGCGATATCAAAGACTTGCCCGCCTTGTTAGAAAAAACGGCGAGCGCTCGCCAAGGGTCAGACCCCTTGCAAGAGTTGATTTTGCAAGAAGGTATCTTGACCCACGAGCGTATCAACGCTGCCGTGGCCGAGCCGGTGGTTTATATGATGGACCGCTATGTGGTGGGCGGTTTTTACCGTGTGCACGCCGATCGGGGAGAAGACGAAAACCTGAGTGCCCCGGGTTCTAGCTATGTGCCCTTGGCATTTGGTAGCAGTGCGCAGTTGCCACAGCTTGGCGTGCGACCCGGCGCGAGTGAGCCTAATCGGTTTTATATGTACGGCGTGATTGGGCGCTTAGCGATGCTGGCGGCCAGTTATGAGCTAGAAGCGACCGATCCAGACCGAGACTCCTACGACGAATAAACCCTGCAGCAAAGCTGGGCATTGTCGTGCCAGCGACCTTGGTTGCTGCAATGCAACAATTTTGTTCAAAATTTAGGAAGATGCCCCAAGACTGGCCTTGGCTTAGCGCAAAATGGCCCACCTTTATTGAATGGAACTGATCCCCACGAGGGGGTGAGCCACTGCGTGTCATCAACTAAATCTTCTCTCTCCGCGCTTACTTTGGGCGCCATCGGTGTGGTCTACGGCGATATCGGCACCAGTGTGTTGTACGCCCTGAAAGAAGTCTTTGGCTCTGGCCATGTGCCCTTCACCCCCGATAACGTGTACGGCATCTTGTCCATGATCTTTTGGACCTTGACGGTGATTGTCTCCATTAAGTATGTAGTCTTGGTCCTGCGTGCGGACAATGAAGGCGAAGGCGGGTTGATCGCCATGCTGGCCTTGGCATCTCAGGCCGTCAAAGACCAACCCCGACTTCGTCGTGTGCTGCTGAGCGTAGGTATCTTCGGGACTTGTTTGTTTTACGGCGACGGGGTGATTACCCCGGCGATCTCTGTACTGGGTGCGGTTGAAGGTTTGGAAATCATTGCGCCGCAATTTAAGACCTACGTCGTTCCACTGACACTCGTTATTTTGTTTTGCCTTTTCTGGGTTCAAAAGCGCGGTACGGCAGGCATTGGCAGATTTTTCGGCCCCATCACGCTGATCTGGTTTTTGGTGATTGCTTTGCTAGGGGTGGTCCATATTGTGGATAACCCGATTATTTTGAAAAGTCTGAATCCGTACTACGCCATCGCATTTATTTGGGCCAATCCTGGTGTGACCTTTGTGCTCTTGGGTGCGGTTGTTTTGTGCGTTACCGGGGCCGAGGCTTTGTACGCCGACTTGGGCCACTTCGGTAAAAAGCCGATTCGACTGGCTTGGTTTAGCGTAGTGATGCCTTGCCTCACACTGAACTATTTTGGCCAAGGGGCTTTGCTCTTGGCTAACCCAGAAGCGGTTAAAAACCCGTTTTACATGATGGCCCCAGATTGGGCTTTGTTGCCTTTGGTGGTTTTGGCCACCATGGCCGCGGTGATCGCTTCTCAGGCCTTGATCACCGGTGCCTTTAGTGTGACCAAGCAAGTGATTCAACTCGGTTACTTGCCGCGCTTGAACATGATTCATACCAGCGCCCGTGAGGCGGGACAAATCTACATTCCGTTTGTCAACTGGGGCTTGTTTGTGGCCATTGTTTTGGCTGTGGTGATGTTTAAATCGTCGAGCAATTTGGCGGCGGCTTACGGTATTGCGGTGTGTACCGATATGCTGATCACCACGATTTTGACGTTCTACGTGATTCGCTACGGCTGGAAGTATTCTTTACCCTTGTGCTTGGCCGCTACTAGCGTATTCCTGGTTGTGGACTTGGCTTTCTGGGGTTCCAACTTATTGAAGTTATTCGATGGCGGTTGGTTCCCTTTAGCGCTTGGCGGCGTGATATTTATGCTGATGGGAACTTGGAAAGACGGACGGGCATTGCTCAACAGCAAACTCAAAGCCGACTCCATGGATTTGCCAAGTTTTCTAGAAGCTGTTTTTATCAACCCACCAACGCGTGTAGAAGGGACGGCCGTATTTTTAACCGCAGCGGTGGGTACGGTTCCCAACGCTTTGTTGCACAACCTGAAACATAACAAAGTCTTGCATACGAATAACCTTTTTGTCACCGTACGCAACCATGAAGTGCCATGGATTGGACTCGAAAAACGCCTTGAAATAGAGCGTTTAGGTCACGACTGCTGGCAGGTACAAATTCATTACGGCTTTAAAAATGACCCGGATGTTCCTAAAGCCTTGAGTCTCATCAAAGGCCGTGGCTTTGAACTCGACGCCATGACCACCAGCTATTTCTTGTCTCGCGATACGGTAGTCCCCACGTTGGGCGAAGGTATGTCCCCATGGCGTGAGAAGTTGTTTGCCCAAATGCACCACAACGCCAGCGGCGCTGCTGACTTCTTGAACTTGCCTAGTAACTCGGTGGTGGAACTAGGCTCCAAGATTGAAATCTAAGCTGCGCATGCAATTTTTCAAAGACTGGAGCGTCTCCACTTTCACGGCAGGTTTTGTCGCTGTCTTGGTGGGATTTACCAGTTCGATTGCGATCGTTTTTCAAGCCGCACTGTCCTTTGGCGCCACGCCCGATATGTTGGCTTCGTGGCTGTGGGCTATTGGTATCGGCATGGGTTTGACGACTGCTTTGCCGTCGCTGTGGTTGCGCCAACCGGTGATGGTGGCTTGGAGCACGCCTGGCGCTGCGGTCCTCGCTAGCGCTGGCTTGGCGGGTGGATTCACGATGGGGGACGCGGTGGGTGCGTTCATGATGAGCGCGGCTTTGATCGTTTTGATTGGCGTCACCGGCTGGTTTGAAAAACTCATGAACCGCATTCCCTCGGCGCTTGCTTCCGCGCTGCTCGCAGGCGCTTTGGCCCGCTTTGGTTTGAGTGGTTTCAGTGCAGCCCAAACGGCGTTGCCCTTGGTTCTTTTGATGCTGCTGACGTACTTGCTTGGCAAACGTTTTGTGCCACGTTATGCGGTTCCGCTGACCTTGCTTTTCTCGGTGTTATTTGTCGCAGCCCAAGGCGGCTTTACCAGCGCCACGATTCCCTTGGACCTTACCGTTCCCGTGTTTGTGATGCCGGTCTTTTCTTTTTCTGCGTTGGTGAGTTTGGCCTTGCCCTTGTTTATTGTCACCATGGCATCCCAAAATCTTCCGGGTTTGGCGGCCATTCGTGCTACCGGCTTTGGCGATGAGCGCCAACGCGGCGGTGATGCAGGTATCCCGGTCTCAAAAATCATCACACTGACAGGTTTGGCGACCTTGGTGTTGGCGCCGTTTGGGGCTTTTTCATTGAACCTGAGTGCGATCACTGCGGCCATGTGTATGGGCCCAGAAGCCCACCCCGATAAAGCGCGGCGCTATACCGCTGCGGTTTCGTGTGGCGTTTTGTACGTTATCTTGGGCTTATTTGGCGCCACCATCATGGCCGTGCTCACGGCATTTCCAAAGGAGCTGGTGGCGGCCATTGCTGGCTTGGCTTTGATGGGGACGATCGGCGCGGCCTTGGCAACGGCCTTGCACAAGGAAGCCGACCGGGAAGCTGCGATGGTGACGTTTTTAATTACATTAAGCGGCGTCGTCATTGGTGGCGTAGGTTCTGCATTTTGGGGTGTGGTCGCAGGTGTTTTGGCGATGGCCGTTCAGCACTACCATCCCCAAAAATGCAAAGCGCCTCTGTAATTTATCTTGAAGGTTTCCATGGATATTTTGTTTGTTGCCGACCCCTTGGAGTCCTTCAAGATTTACAAGGAAACCACCTTTGCCATGATGCGAGAAGCCCAGCGTCGCGGTCACATGATTGCAGCTTGCGAGCCCCGCCATATTCTTTGGCAACGCGGCAGCACCGTTAAGGCCAACGTTAGGCGCATCGTCCTCACCGGAGATTCACCAAACTGGTTTCGTGAAGAGTCCCTTGAAAATAGGATGTTGAAGGATTTTGACGCCGTCGTCATGCGCAAAGATCCGCCTTTTGATAGTGAATTTTTTTACGCCACCCATTTGCTAGAACAAGCTGAGCGCGAAGGGGCGCAAGTGTTTAACCGGCCCCGCGCTTTGCGCGACCACCCGGAAAAACTCGCCATCATGGAGTTTCCGCAATTCATTGGCCCCACCTTGGTCACCAAAGACCCGCAGGCGGTCCGTGTTTTTCACGCAGAGCACAAAGACATCATCCTTAAACCCTTGGACGGCATGGGCGGCATGGGGATATTCCGGGTCAAGGAAGATGGGCTGAACTTAGGTAGCGTGATTGAAACACTCAACCAACATGGAACCCAAAGCCTGATGGTTCAACAATTTTTGCCGGAGATCAGCGCGGGTGACAAACGGGTTTTGCTCATTGGCGGAGTGCCAGTGCCGTTTAGTTTGGCGCGGATTCCGCAAGGCGGTGAAGTACGAGGTAACTTGGCTGCCGGAGGATTGGGCGTGGCACAACCGCTTTCAAAGACCGATACAGAAATTGCCCAAGCCTTAGGTCCGATTTTGGCAGCGCGGGGACTGCTTTTGGTGGGCTTGGACATCATTGGCACCCACCTCACTGAAATCAACGTGACCAGCCCGACTTGCTTTCAAGAAATTGCCGATCAAACGGGCTGTGATGTGGCCGCGCTGTTTATGGATGCGCTCCAAGCGGCTGTCCGTCCATAAAAAGGATCAGCTCGCCGGGGGCCATGGCCACCCAACTCTCGTTGTGCGTCAGTGGCTCGGTCACGATGATGACTTGGCGGTCTTGCGGGGAGTTGAGCTGCGATAAGTCGACGCTCATGTCTTCGTCTTTGAGCTGAACCTCACTAAAAGGATGCTGACGAACAACGTAGTGCAGCTTGGTGCTGGCATGGGCCCACAGCGCTTGGCCGTTACTCATTAAAAAATTAAAGGTTCCGTGGGCTGCAATTTGGCTTGAGAGATCGCGCAAGGTGTGCATGAGTTCCTCTTCCGTGGGAACTCCGGCGTGAGACTTGTTCATCTCTTGCAGCATCCAGCAAAAGGCCCACTCGCTATCAGTTGTGCCTACAGGTTTGAAGCTTCCGTGCAGCGGTGGATTGAAGTCTTTGAGATCACCGTTATGGGCAAAAACCCAATAGCGGCCCCACAGTTCGCGCACAAAAGGGTGGCAGTTTTCTAAATTCACAGCGCCTACCGTGGCTTTGCGGACGTGGGCTACGACATTGTGACTTTTGATCGGGTAAGTGCGCAACATCTGCGCAATCGGGGAGGTCGCAGCACTCTCTTTGTCGACGAAGGTGCGGGCTGCTTTGCCAGGCAAGTCGCCATCGCTTTCAAAGAAGGCAATGCCCCAGCCGTCGGCGTGGTGGTCGGTACACCCCCCGCGCTGTGAAAATCCGGTAAAACTAAGCGTCAGACTGGCCGGCAAGCGGCTGTTCATTCCAAGCAATTGGCACATGCGATCAGTGTACCTTTGCTTGGGACGTAAAACTGACTCTCAGCGCGGTTCACTCCAAAGTTTTCCGCCGGTAGACCAGTTTTCAGGTTTGACATCGGTGATCAAAATATCAACGGCGTCGGGTGAGCCACCCAACACCTCCACGGTGACTCGGGTGATCTCTTGGACGAGTTTTTTCTTTTGTTCAACAGTGCGGCCTTCGAGCATTTCAACGTGGTAGGTTGGCATTTCTTTTCCTTTGGGTTGTCAATGTTTGGGATGAGGGTCTATTTTAAAAATGGACAGCGTAGAGTTTAGACTGCGGGATGTTCAAATTTTTCCCTTTTGATCGCCGCTCAGTGTTGCTGCTCTGTGCCATGGGCGTGATGCACGGGCTCATGGGTGCGGCCGTGGGTTTGTCGGTCGATGAAGCCCATTACTTGCTGTATGCCTTGCATCCTGCGCTGAGTTATTTTGACCATCCGCCCTTGGTGGGTTGGTTGCAGTGGCCTGGGGTTGCGCTGGATCTGCCGATAGTTTTGTTGCGTCTGTTGCCGGGTGCTTTGTGGCTTGCGACTGCGGCGGGGGTTTACCAGTTGACCGAGTCTTTCCAAGAAAAATCAGGCGCTGGATTTTGGGCCTTGGTGGCCTTGGCCTTGGCCCCCCTTTTGCACGTTTTAGGAATTGGTTTGTTACCCGATTCTTTGCTGATGTTTTTCACGGTGGCCCTGATGTGGCAAACCCGCGTGCTGATGCAAGCGTCTGCACTGCATCGTCCTTGGCTTTGGGTGGTGTTGGGCGTGATGTTGGGCTTGGCGGGACTCAGCAAGTACACCGCGGTGTTTCCGGCCTTGGCGGTGGGCGTGTGTTTGCTGGTGGCCCATGGGGTGCGTGTCTTGCGTAATCCATGGGCCTGGCTTGCAGTGCTGCTGGCCTTGGTGATGGTGTTGCCAGTATTTTTATGGAACGCGCAAAACGGCTGGATTTCTTTCGTCTACCAAGCGCAACATGGCGCGGGGAGCCGTTGGAATGGGCTTAACGTGGTGCAGTTTGCTTTGGTGCAAGTGTTTGCTTTTGGCCCCTTGTTGTGGTGGGGGCTGGGTGGTCTCAGAGAAGAAGACAAGCAAGGCAACCCCCGTGTTGCTGTTATGCGGGTCTTCTTTTATGTGCCTTGGATGGTGATGGCGCTGATGGCAGGCGGTGGCAGCAGTTTGCCGCATTGGACTGCGCCAGCATGGGTGGCTTTGGCCCCGTTTGCGGGGGTGGCTTTGGCGCGATGGGCCCAAACGACAGAATCAAAACTCAAAGCTATGACTGTAAAGATTCTCTTGTTTGCACAGGCTTTGTTAAGCGCCGCCTTACTGGGGTTGATGCTGACGGCAGGTCAACCCTTCTTAGCGGCAGGTTTCAAAGATGTGCCCGTAGGAAGCAATCCTTTTGCGGATTTGCACGGCTGGGAGCAAGCTTCAGAGCGGGCCAAAGCGCTAGCTTTACAAAACGATATAAAGAGCCTATCGGTCCAAAATTGGACCTTGGCTAGCCGTTTAGCGTGGTACGCGCGGCCCATGCCTGTGCATGTGCTCGAAGACCGTTTTGACCAATTCGATTTGTGGGCAGGGGACTTGCCGCTCGGGGCGGATACCTTGCTTGTCGATTGGTCGCATATGGCTTATGCCCTTCCCCTAGGTGGGCATGGCTTCACCCACTGCAAACTATTGGACACGCAAAACGTCTTGTATTTAGGGCAAGCCTTGGCGGCGTTTCGGTTTTATGCCTGCCAAGGCTGGTCAGGAAATGCGCAGCCACGACTTACTTTGGAGGACCGTCCTTGAGTTCTTTATTCATTCCTGATACATCGCAGCATCGGTGGATGTGGGCCGCCCCTTTTTTGGTGATTTTTATCAGCGCCCCGCTGTGGTTGCATTGGTGGGAGCCAGCGCTGTTTTTGGCGATCAACCATGCCTGTGCTGTTGTGCCTATGGCTGTTTGGACTGGGATCTCTGCCTTCGGAAACGGCTGGGCGGTATTGGCAGTCACCTCGCCTTTGTTGGTGCGTCAGCCCCGATTGATGTGGGCGTGGCTGTGTGCTGCCCCATTCGCCATGGTGTTTGCCCGGTTGGGTAAAGGCTTGATCGTGAGCCCCCGTCCGGCGGCGGAGATAGACAACACTTTGATGCATATGGCCGGTGAAAAACTCGAGTTGGTTTCTATGCCCTCAGGACACACCTTAACCGCCTTTGCTGTTGCGACGAGTTTGTATTTCGCCATCGACGCATCCCGCCGGCGCTCGTTTCTTTGGCTGTGGCTCATCGCCGCGTTGGTTGGCTTGTCACGCATTGCTGTAGGGGCGCACTGGGCGGGCGATGTGGCGGTTGGCGCAGGGTTGGGAATGCTGGCGGGTTTGATGGGCCATGTCATCCTTCAACGGGTGGATGGCTCTTACTTAGACCCAAAGGGGTGGCGCTTGCGCTGCGTAGCCGCCGCATTGGTTTTCACGGTTTACACCTTGCTCACTGAGGTGTTAGATTTTGAAGAAAACACGGTGGTTCAGCGCATGCTTGCGATGTTGGCAGCGACCATGCTGGTAGTTTTTATCCGCCAAAACTTGAACGCCCGGAGGCGCTAAAAAATCTCAGTGTCCAGCAAGCCGCAGTCCGAGGGTGCTCAAGGCGCTATAGGCTTCACCCGCTTGCCCATCCCATTGTGAAATGGCTTGTGATTGCCTTGCGATAGCAGATAAGTCTCCACGGGCCGCGGGCCCAGTTAGCGCGGCGTGGGGACCTAAGCCAACGATGTTGTTAACTGCGTTGGCCAGCAAAGAGGCGCGTAAGCGCTGAATGATTTCGTCGGGAACCCCTGCTTTTTTCCAAGCGGCTTCGGCAACCGATTGCAAGACGGGTAAAAAATTGGTAGCAAATACGGCGCCTGCGTGGTACAGCAGTTTGTCTTCACTTTGAATTTCAAAGCATTGGGCTCCTAGGTTTGTCAACAACGGCCCAAGCACTGCAATCGCTGCTGCATCACCTTCTAAGGCGCATGGCGTCCCTGCCCACTGCGCACAGGCCAGCGCAGGTGTGGCGAAGCTCAAAATAGGGTGGGCGCTGACAAGCAGTGCGCCTTGGGTTCTCAACGGTTCTAAGGTGTTGCTGCTTAGGGCGCCGCTGCAATGAAACACTAGCGTGGGTGTTGCCCCTATGCAATCAGCTAGGGCTTGTGCCGCCTCGCCGATCTGAGCATCGGGGGTCGCAATCATCCACAGATCGGCTGGGCGCATCGCTTGTATGTTCTCTACGGCACGGCCCTCGCCGATGAAGGAGCAAGCTGCTTGGGCGCTCGCCAGTGATGTTGTAAGCACATCTTGAACTTGCACCGTTTTTCTCTTTGCAGCCAAATGCGCCAGCGTTTGGCCAACGCGGCCTGCGCCAATCAGGTTGAGCTTTGGTAGGGGCTTTGACGCTGCGTGCGAGTAGGGCATGGCTTAAACAATCAAGGGGTTCTCTTGCATGGCTTCGCACTGTTCATGAAGCATTTGGACTTGGCCTTGCCAATAGTCGCTGGAGCCAAACCAAGGAAAATTCACTGGAAAAGTCGGGTCACTCCAGCGACGAGCTAACCATGCACTGTAATGAATAAGACGCAGTGTGCGCAAGGGTTCAATCAAGGCGAGTTCTTCGCGGTCAAACTCGCGAAATTGCTCGTAGCCGTCTACCAATGCCCCGAGTTGGTGGGTGCGTTGGCTGCGGTCGCCGCTGAGCAGCATCCAGAAGTCTTGCACCGACGGGCCCATGCGGGCATCGTCTAGGTCCACAAAGTGGGGTCCGGGGCCGGCGCTGGCTACTGCGTCGTTTGGGGTCCACAAAATATTGCCGGGGTGGCAGTCGCCATGCAAGCGAATCAGGCGGGTCTCGCTGGTTTGGGAGCCCGTGAGCACAGGATAGTTGGCAATCAAATCGATCGCTTCTTGACAGGCCTTAGTCCAGGTGGACTGAACATCCAAAGGAACCATGTCGTTGTCTAGCAGCCACGCTTTGGGTTCTAAGGCAAAAGTGTCTAAGTTCAGGGTTGGGCGGGTTGCAAACGCTTTCGTCGCCCCTACGGAATGGATACGCGCTAAAAAGCGCCCTATCCATTCCAAAACTTCTGCGTCATCTAACTCTGGCGGTCGCCCCCCTCTACGTGGACTGACGCTAAAAGAAAAACCACCAAAGTGGTGCAGCGTTTTGTCGTTTAAGCGCAGGGGGCCAATGACGGGAACTTCAGCCGCCATCAAGGCGTGTGCGAACTCGTGCTCTTCCAAGATTTGGGAATCACTCCAACGCTGTGGACGGTAAAACTTGGCGACTACAGCGCTGCCATCTTCGAGTTGGACTTGGTACACCCGGTTTTCATATGAGGACAGTGCGGTTAGACGACCGTCGCCGCGCAGGCCGACGTGTTCCAAAGCGTCTAAGACGACATTGGGCGTGAGTGATTCATAAGCATGCATCCTCCGATTGTCAACGCTTCCATGCTTCATTAGCCCAAAGGGCCAAGATCATCCCCATACAAAGGAGAAGTTGCTGCGTTGGTGCTTTCAGCGTCCGCGTCGGAATAGCGGTCGGAGGTTTGTGCTTGGCGTTGGCCGAGTTGCTCAAACGGGAGCTCTTGCTTGACCAAAATCACCGTGCAGGGTGCATCCATTGCAACCTTGATGGGTACCGTGGCAATAAAGCGCTGGGTTTTAAGACCGTGGGTTGCAGCACCTAAGACAATGACGTTGACATGGTTACCCTGTGCGTAATCGAGCAGGGCTTGCGCCACATCACCGGACTCCAACACATGGCAAGAGGTTTGCCTGCCAGGGTGATCGAGCGGCTGGGCCCACTGGTGCAATTGGGCCAGGTAGCGACGGTGTAGGTTGGTTTCGCTGCGCTCTTCTTCGGTGCTGCTGGTCATGCTGCTGGGGATGACGGTAACGCAAGCCAATCGGGCGCCAGGACGCGAACCCAATGCCCGGGCAACCGCTTGGCGTAGGGAGTACAGCGTGGCATCGGTGACATCCTTATAGGGAATAGCCACCATCACAATGGGCACTTCTGAAATTTGCTGAGAGGGAACCGGGCTGGGTTGGTAGTGCATCCCCGCGGCCTTGATCCAGCGCTTAAAGTGGGTCCGAAACGTGGTGGGCTTGGTGTTGGTTCCTCGCTCTGACACGTGTACTTGGGCCGGGTGAGAGAGGTCAAAGGCAAGATGCGCAGCCGAGGGGTAGCGCTTGGCTGCTTCAGGCTCGAGGCAGCGTAAAACCACCTCTTGAAACCAAGCGGGGAGATCGGCCCGCAGTTTGCGCGGCGGCACAGGATCAACCCATAAGCGCTGGCGCAAACCCGCATTGGTTTGTGGCGTGCCAAAGGGCAACTCCCCCGTGCAAAGTTGGTACAACATGACACCCACGGCAAAAATATCACTGCGCGGATCGCCCCGAACGCCCACCACTTGCTCTGGCGCAATCCATGCAGGCGAGCCCACCGCTTTGCGAAGTTGCTCGGCTAACAGGTCAGGGTAATGGGCGTGGTGAGAGAGCCCAAAATCGAGGAGGACGGCAGCGCCAACTTCGTGGAGCACATCATGTCGAAACAACACGTTTTCCGGTTTGAGGTCGAGGTGCACGGTGTTTTGCAAATGCAAGGCATGAACCGCGCGGGCCATCGCTGTGCCTAAACGAATGATCAGGTCAACCGATAGCACTTGGTTCGAATCCAACCAATGGCCCAGGGTATGGCCTTCGATGTACTCCATGACCAAGTACGGAACCCGTTCTAAATCTCCCGCGGCTACAAAGCGCGGTACAAAGGGGCCGGTGAGGACTTGCATGATGTGGCACTCCACTTCAAAGCTCACGATGTTTTCAGCGCCATCCCCGCTGGTCATTCGCGGGACTTTCATGGCCATGGAAAATCCTGGGTCATGCGAACCTTCGGCGTACGACACCCGGTAAATATGCGCCATGCCACCGCTGTGAATACAGTCTTCGATGGTGAAGCCGTCAAGTACCGAACCGTTTGTCAGCAGCTTCATCGCCCCGTCTCCAAGCGCTGTGCGAAGTACTCTGGCAACGCAGTCGCACGAATGGCGGCCGCAGCGCCAGCGTTGTCATAGCGAACGCGGTGGAAAGTGAGGTGCGCTCGGTCTGGGTCAAACAGGGTGTACATGGCCTGAGGGTTGCCGTCTCGCGGTTGGCCCACCGAGCCGACGGTTGCTAACCACTGCCGGTGTTTGGGAACAGGAATTGCAACCCCACTTTGCGGAGTAAAAGGCATGAGCGCGGATTCAGCACCGCGGTAGTACAGGGTCTGGGCATGCACATGTCCACCGAACACATAGCGCACCCCGTTGAACTGTTGAGCCGCATCTAAACTGGCGGTTGCGGACCTGGTGTCACTGACATAACGCCACAACGCGGGGTCGTTCACGCTGGCATGCACCAATAAAGCCGAACCCACTTGTAAGGTCAAAGGGAGTTGATCCAGCCAAGTGCGCTGTGCGCTGGAGAGTTGCGCATGGGTCCATGCTGCTGATGTGTCGCCTAAATTTTGCGGCGTCAAAGGCGGACGAACCGCGCCTTGATCGTGATTGCCTTTGAGGACAAGTGCGCCTTCTTCTGTCATCAGCATGATGCGATCAACGACTGCGCCAGGATGGGCTCCGTAACCTACTAAGTCTCCTAAAAACGCAAAGCGTTGCGCTCCTTGGGCGCGAGCGTGTGCCAAGCAGGCCTCTAGCGCGTGCAAGTTGCTGTGGATATCGGAAAGCAGAGCCAGTTTCATGAGGATGGCTCGTAAGGTTATTGCCCGAACCGTTTGCGCGTTAAGCCCAAAGCCACCCAAAAAGACACCACGGCATAGGCCAATAAAACACTGCCATGGCCAATGACATTGACAGGCCACTGGTCCATAAACAAAGGCCGAACCAATGCAACCGCATGCGACAAAGGCAGCCAGTCAGCAACCAATCGCACGGCAGGTGGCAATTGTTCCAAGGGGAAGAACACACCACTTAAAAACATGGTGGGAGTCAAAAACAAGGTGAAGTAATAGGTAAAAAAGTCATATCCTTTGGCCATGGCGTTAAACACCAAAGCCATGGAGCTAAACGTAATCCCCACGCCCAGCAAGATCGGCCACGCCAAAAGCAGTTTCGGACTTTGGCTGATTTGCAGTGCCAACATCACGCCCAAAATCGCTGTCACCGTGAACAGCGCTTTGAACGCAGCCCAGAGCATTTCAGCCAAGACAATGTCGTCCAAGCCTACGGGCGCATTCATGATGCCGTCCCATGTCTTTTGCACATGCATGCGTGAAAACGCCGAGTAAAGTGCCTCAAACGAGGCGGCTTGCATGGCGCTCATGCAAATGGAGCCACTGGCTAAAAACAAAATATAGGGAACGGGCTGGCCGTCCACTGTGATTTGCCCCACCAAGGCTCCCATGCCATAACCAAAGGCGACCAACCACATCAAGGGTTCGGCAATATTTCCCACCAAACTCGGAATAGCCAGCTTGCGCCAGACTAAAAGATTGCGTAAAAAAACGGGCCAAAAGCGCAGCGATAAGCGTGGAGCACGCCATGGGTTTTGCGTTGGAGTGTTTTGCATATCAGGCGTCTTCGCGGATCTGGCGTCCAGTGAGTTTGAGAAAAAGGTCTTCTAAATTGGCAGGGCGATGCAAGGTGCGCAGCGCAGGGTATTGCCCCAAAGCATTCAGAAGATCCGTGGCGGTATGGGTATAGAAAAACACCGTTTCTCCGCTAACCTCAACCCGCGCAGCCAGTGCTGCTAGCGGACTCTTTGCCAGCGCTAAAGCGCCCACGCCAAAGACTTCGACTACATCCGGCTCAAGGTACTGCGTGATCAGGTCACGCGGTGCGCCCTCGGCAATTTTTTTACCATGGTCTAGCACCAACAGGCGCGAGCACAAGCGCTCGGCCTCATCCATAAAGTGGGTGGTTAAGAGAATCGATTTACCCTGCTGCAAGAGAAGCTGCAAACGCTCCCACATCAAATGTCTGGCTTGAGGGTCTAGTCCCGTGGTGGGTTCGTCAAGCAACAACAAACGTGGGTCATTGACCAATGCGCGAGCCAAGCTCAGACGCCGCTTCATGCCGCCAGAGAGTTCGCCGGGTTTGGCTTTGGCTTTGCTGGTAAGCGAGGCAAACTCTAAAAGCGCAGGAATGCGCTCCTGGATCGCTGCGTCTTTCATACCGAAATAGCGGCCGTAAACCAGTAAATTCTCGGCGCAGTTGAAATCGGGGTCGAGCGTATCAAGTTGCGTGACCACGCCTAACTGCGCTTTAATCGCCAGCGCATCGCGTGGCATCTGCAATCCCAGCGCGGTGATGGTTCCGCTGTCGGGAGCTGTCAGCCCCAAGCACATCCGAATAGTGGTCGTTTTACCTGCGCCGTTGGGCCCGATAACGCCCAAGCATTCACCCGGCGCGATCGAGAAAGAAAGGTCATCGACCACGGTGTTGTCACCAAAGCGTTTGCTTAAGTGCGCGACCTCAAATAAAGAATCCATTGTCATGAAAGTCGTAGGTAGAGTTAGGTGTATTGCTGCGTTTATTGAAAGGCCACTTCGGCAAAACTGCGCAATTTCCGGCTGTGCAATTGGTTGAGTCCGCGTTCACGTAAGAGCTCAATCGCACGCATACCTATGCGCAAATGTTGGTCAACGCGCTCGCGGTAAAAGTGATTGGCCATGCCAGGCAATTTGATGTCACCGTGCAAGGGTTTGTCGCTGACACATAGCAGGGTGCCGTACGGCACCCGAAATCGAAAACCATTGGCTGCAATGGTCGCGCTTTCCATATCGAGGGCCACGGCGCGGCTTTGGCTAAAGCGCCGTTGGGGCTGGTTATTCGGTAAGAGTTCCCAGTTGCGGTTGTCGGTGGAGGCCACTGTGCCGGTTCGCAAAATGCTTTTGAGTGCAGCGCCTTGGAGGTGGGTGACATCGGCAACCGCCTGCTCTAATGCCAGCTGAATTTCAGCCAATGCCGGTATCGGAACCCACAAAGGCAATTCTTCATCGAGCACATGGTCTTCGCGGACATAGCCGTGGGCCAACACGTAGTCACCGAGTTGCTGGGTGTTACGCAATCCGGCGCAGTGCCCCAGCATGATCCAAGCGTGCGGGCGCAGCACCGCAATATGGTCGGTGATGTTTTTAGCGTTGGCGGGGCCCACGCCAATGTTGACCATGGTGATCCCGCTGCCGTCACTTCGAACCAAGTGGTAGCC
>SXSX01000126.1 GCA_005793295.1 Burkholderiales bacterium
ACCACATATTCGGCCCCCCGGTACAACTCGGTATGGCCTTTTTGCCGACCAAAGCCTTTGACCTCGGTCACGGTCAAGCCGGAAGCGCCGCATTCAGCGAGCGCTTCTCGGACTTCCTCGAGTTTGAAAGGCTTAATGATGGCAGTGATTTGTTTCATGAGATATCCAAAGAAAAGACAAAAGGTTCAAGCCCGAAAACGGTTGGTAATAGGATAACGCCAATCTTTGCCAAAACTTCGGGGGCTTAAACGAATTCCAACCGGCGATTGTCGGCGCTTGTATTCGTTAAGTTTAATTAGACGGGTTACTTTATCCACATCGGCCGCCGAAAAACCCGAGGCCACGATGGCTTCGATGCTTTCATCGTTTTCCATGTAGCGCTCGACAATTGAATCCAGCACCGCATATTCTGGCAAGCTGTCTTGGTCGGTTTGATCGGCCCGCAGTTCAGCGCTAGGCGCTCGGGTGATGATTCGCTCAGGAATAGGGTTATCGCAGGTCGCATAAGGGTTATTGGCGTTTCGCCATCGCGCCAGCGCAAAAACACGGGTTTTCAAAAGATCTTTGATCACCGCAAAACCACCGGCCATGTCACCATACAGCGTGCAATACCCGGTTGCCATCTCCGATTTATTACCGGTGGTTAAAACAATGCTGCCAAATTTATTGCTCAATGCCATGAGCAAAGTTCCGCGAATGCGGGCTTGAATGTTTTCTTCGGTAGTGTCTTGCGCACGACCCGAAAAATCTGCTGCCAATGACGCTTTAAAGGCTTCAAACTCAGGCCGAATAGAAATTTCGTCGTAACGCACTCCCATACGCTGCGCCATCTCCCGCGCATCGATCCAACTGATGTCTGCTGTGTAGGGCGAAGGCATCATGACCGTGCGTACCTTGTCTGCCCCGAGCGCGTCAACAGAAACAGCCAAAACCACAGCGGAATCAATCCCGCCTGAGAGCCCCAAAAGAGCCCCTGGAAATCCGTTTTTCCAAATGTAGTCGCGCACACCCAAAACCAAAGCGTCCCACACATCGGCTTCATAGCTGCGAACCGGCTCAATCGCGCCATGAATATCCGCGCCCTTTGAAGCCAGTTCCACCTCAAACAAGGATTCTTTAAAACTAGGGGCACGGGCGGCCACCGCGCCGTCGGCGGATAACGCAAAAGAATGGCCCTCAAAAACCAGTTCGTCTTGACCCCCCACCAAATGCGCATAGACCAAAGGCAATCCAGTGGCGACACAACGCTCGGCCATCATGGCTTCACGCTCATAGCCTTTCCCCATATGAAACGGGGAGGCATTGATGACCGCCAAGATATCGGCACCCGCTTCTTTGGCCAACCGCGCCGGCGCTTCAAACCACGCGTCTTCACAAATGAGCAAACCCACCTTGATTTTGGAGCCTGCCTCACCAGCCTCAAAAACACAAACCCCATTGCCGGGGGTGAAATACCGTCTCTCATCGAACACTTGGTAGTTGGGTAGTTCGCGTTTGGCGTAAGTGGCTACAACTTGCCCCTCACAAAGAACGCTGGCGCAATTAAACCGCTCCGATACGGAGACCGAAGACGTGCGACTGTCGCCGCCTTGAGGGTGGCCCACCACCACCGTCATCCCCTTTAACCCTGCGATCTGCTCGGTTAGCGCCTTGAGTGCATCATCACAGGCACGCATAAACGCAGGTCGCAAGTACAAATCTTCAGCAGCGTAGCCACAGATCGATAGTTCTGGGGTCAGCAGTAAACGCGCACCTTGTGCATACGATTCTTGTGCAGCGTCCCGTATCTTTTGGACGTTGCCTGCTAAATCGCCTACGATAAAGTTAAGCTGCGCTACACAAATTTTGAGAGTCATGAACCGAAAACTATGGATAAAGAAAAGTTAAGCGCCCTGCAAAGCTTCGCAAAGGAAATATCCCTCAGCTATGCCTGCAATTGATTATGTCACTCGGGTCGTCGAATCGATCCAAGATGTGAACCCACAGGCTTGGGATGCCTTGGTTCAGGCGCGCCCCGATCCCAGCCCCTTCCTTGAACACGCCTACCTTGCAGCCATGCAAACCAGTGGCAGTGCCTGCCAAGCCACCGGTTGGGCGCCGCATTTTTTGCTGCTGGAAAACGCAGGGGAACTTGTTGCAGCTTGCCCCATGTACTTGAAAGATCACTCCTACGGAGAATACGTCTTTGACTGGGCCTGGGCCAACGCCTACCAACAGCACGGCTTGGCGTATTACCCCAAAGCCTTGGTCGCCGTGCCATTTACACCCGTGCCGGGAGCCCGACTGCTTGCCAAAAACCATGCTGCTCGAACAGCTCTCATTCAGAAACTCCTGTCCTGGTGCGCAGACCATCAGCTGTCTTCTTTGCATTTGTTATTTTTGTCACCCACCGATGCCAGGGCTTGCGAAGAAGCCGGTCTCATGCTGCGCGATACGGTTCAGTTCCATTGGGAAAATAGCCTCATTCCTTACTCTGACTTTGATTCTTTTTTAACGACTTTAAATCAGGAGAAAAGAAAAAAAATCCGCCAAGAACGCCGCAAAGTCGCAGACGCAGGGGTTCAATTTCGCTGGCGTCAAGGCGCCGACATCAGTACCGCAGATTGGGACTTTTTTTACCGCTGCTATGAGCGCACGTATTTAGAGCACGGTAACGCCCCGTATCTAAGCCGTGACTTCTTCGAACAAATGCAAAGCAACATGGCCGGTAACTGGTTGCTCTTTGTCGCCGAGCGCAATCAGCAACCCATTGCCTGCAGCTTGATTGCCTTGTCGGATGGATCTCAAGAAGGGGAGCCAAGCCACCCTAAGGTCGCCTATGGCCGTTACTGGGGCGCACTTGAGCGGGTTGATTGCTTGCACTTTGAAGCCTGCTATTACCAGCCATTGCAATGGTGTATTAATCAGGGCTACCAGCGCTTTGAAGGCGGGGCGCAGGGGGAGCACAAAATGGCCCGCGCCCTGCTTCCGATCAAAACGCAGAGTGCCCACTGGCTGGCGCACCCGTCATTTTCAGACGCAGTTGCTCGCTTTTTAGAACGCGAGCAAGAAGGCGTCGGAAATTACCTTGAAGACTTAGCCCAACGAACGCCTTTTAAGACGGCCAACCTTCCTTAGGAATTTTCCTTTTGGTAATTGGCAATGCCGTCCATGATTTCTTTCTGAGCCGACTCAGGGCCTTCCCAACCCAAAATCTTGACCCATTTCCCATCTTCGAGATCTTTGTAGTGCTCAAAGAAATGGGAAATCGTTTTAAGGCGCAGCGGGTTTAAGTCTTCGGGCTTTTGCCATTGGGTGTAAAGCGAAAGAATTTTTTCCACAGGGACGGCCAATACTTTTCCGTCTTGACCCGCCTCGTCTTCCATTTTTAAAATTCCGATCGCCCGGCACGTTACGACCACGCCAGGGATTAAGGGAACCGGGGTGATTACCAAGACATCCACCGGATCTCCATCACCAGAAATGGTTTTGGGCACATAACCGTAATTGGTCGGGTAATGCATGGCCGTACTCATGAAGCGGTCCACAAAAATGGCGCCCGTGGCTTTATCGACTTCATATTTCACCGGATCGGCGTTCATGGGAATCTCAATAATGACGTTGAAGGCGTGTGGAACTTTGCTTCCAGGGGTGACATTGTCTAGGGACATGAAAAACTCTTTGCTAAAAGTAAGGGTGGGAACATAGGATTAACCCTGATTTTACTGACTTGGCACTTGCGTTCAACCTGAATCACGCGCTTTTGCGGCTACATTTCGACTGTTGGCCAATCAACTCCGGGTAGTTTTGAGGTTCGGGGCACTGAGGAAGCAACGCAGCGGGGGCGTCGCTAGCGTTGCCCCCTTCTTCGTCAAACAACCAAAAGAGAGATTTTTCTATGACAGGCAACTCAGCATTGATTCTCGCGCTGGGCTGTGGTTTGATCGCCGTGATTTACGGTGTTTGGGCACGCAGCTGGATTCTTTCCCAAGACGCGGGTAACGCCCGGATGCAAGAAATTGCGGCCGCTATTCAAACCGGAGCCGCCGCTTACCTATCCCGCCAATACAAAACCATTTCCATAGTGGGTGTGGTTTTGGCTATATTGATCGCCCTTTTTCTCGACCCCTTAAGCGCCATTGGCTTTGTTGTAGGTGCGGTGCTTTCAGGTGCCTGCGGCTTTATCGGAATGAACGTTTCAGTTCGCGCTAACGTACGAACCGCTCAAGCCGCAACCCATGGCATCGGCCCTGCTCTGGACGTCGCATTCCGTGGCGGTGCCATCACCGGCATGTTGGTGGTCGGTTTAGGCCTTTTAGGCGTCACCGGCTTTTACTGGTACTTGGTACCAGACGGCGCAGTGACCGCAGCCAAACTCAACCCTTTGATTGGTTTTGCATTTGGCTCTTCCCTGATTTCTATCTTTGCCCGCTTGGGCGGTGGAATTTTCACCAAAGGTGCAGACGTAGGCGCTGACTTGGTCGGTAAAGTAGAAGCCGGAATCCCCGAGGACGACCCCCGCAACCCTGCGGTGATCGCTGACAATGTGGGCGACAACGTGGGCGACTGCGCTGGTATGGCTGCTGACTTGTTTGAAACCTATGCGGTGACTTTGATTGCCACCATGGTGCTCGGAACCTTGCTAGTGTCTGCCGGAGGAGCCAGTCTTGTGCTCTACCCCTTGGCGCTCGGCGCCGTCTCCATCGTTGCATCCATCATCGGATGTTTCTTTGTCAAAGCCTCTCCAGACATGAAAAACGTAATGCCAGCGCTCTACAAAGGTCTGGCAGTCGCAGGCGGCTTGTCCTTGATTGCTTTTTACTTTGTGACGCAAAGCATGATTGCTGACAATGCGCTGGGCGGAACGGGCGCAGCGGCAAAGTTGTTTAGCGCATGTGCCGTGGGCTTGGTCTTAACCGCGGCTTTGGTTTGGATTACCGAGTACTACACCGGAACGCAATACGCTCCGGTTCAGCACATCGCCGAGGCCTCCACCACCGGCCACGGAACCAACATCATCGCCGGTCTGGGCGTGTCTATGCGTTCGACTGCATGGCCTGTGTTGTTTGTCTGCCTCGCCATTTGGACCGCCTTTCATCAAGCCGGTCTTTACGGAATTGCCATAGCTGCAACCTCCATGCTCAGCATGGCAGGTATTGTTGTGGCATTGGACGCCTACGGCCCCATTACCGACAACG
>SXSX01000127.1 GCA_005793295.1 Burkholderiales bacterium
AGGAATTTTTCAGTCTAGAAGTTGATGATTCGCCACCCTGCGCAGCAAACCTGTTGATTTTAGCATTCGTCGCTCACCGGCTGCGCCCAGGGCGACGCTGTCCGCCGGGGCCTTTTCGAGGGGTCAAGGCATCTTGTTTGCGTTGTCGCGTGAGGCTATCGGCTCCGATATAGCCGACCGAGGTTTTTAATGGATCGGGCTGCGCCGATGCGACCGATTTCGTATTTCCTAACCGATTCCCACCACGCCCAGGTGGCGGGCGTTTCGCGTAGGTCCGGGGCTCTGCGCCTCGGTACCGCACCGGGCGCTTTATTTCTTCGGCTTGACCGTCGCGATCAACGGAGGACGCATTGCCAGCGGCCTTTACCAAGGCTTGTATGTCCGCTTCATCCAACTCCATCCAAGCGCCTCGCTTTAACCCCCGAGGAAGCACCATCGCTCCGTAGCGGATACGAATCAAACGGCTGACGGCGTGGCCAACGGCCTCAAGCATCCGACGCACCTCTCGGTTACGTCCTTCTGAAATAGTCACGCGGTACCAGCAGTTACTACCCTCACCACCGCCGGCTTCAATGGACCCAAATTGCGCCATTCCGTCATCCAGCTTCACCCCTGACAGCAGCATTTGCTTTTCTTCTTTGCTCAAAGAACCCAAAACCCGAACCGCATACTCGCGAACAAGACCAAAGCGGGGGTGCATCAGGTTGTTTGCCAACTCACCAGAGCTGGTAAAAAGAAGAAGTCCTTCGGTATTCAAGTCCAGACGGCCTACTGACTGCCACTTGCCTTGGTGCAATTTAGGCAAACGTCGAAAAACGGTCGGTCGATTTTGGGGGTCGTCATGGGTGACCACTTCGCCGACCGGCTTGTGGTACGCAATCACTCGCGCTGGAGGGGGATCAATGCGAAAACGAATGGGCTTGCCATTGACCTTAATATGGTCGCCAAATTGAATCCGTTGGCCGATGTGGGCAGGCTCATTGTTAACAGAGATACGGCCTTCTAATATCAGTTGCTCCATTTCTAAGCGTGAACCTAAGCCCGATTGCGCCAAGACCTTATGCAGTTTGGGCGATTCCGTTTGGGGCGCCAAAACGCGCTTAGGCGGCGCTGGGTCAACCAACTCTTCGTCTGCGTCAAATTGACCCGAAATGACCTCAACAAACCGGCTACCCTCTAAATCGATGGGAGTCTCATGAGAGTCTTCCACTTCAGGCTTTGGCACGATCGGATCTATTTCATTCATTGCCAAAACTTTCAGAACGGGAAATCGGGGGGTCTATGGGTAAATCCATCGTCAATTGGGCATCCTCTAGAACCTCTTGAAGTGCTTCAGGAATGGCAGAAGCAGAATCTTCGAGGCTGGGGGCGATGGCCTCCATAAATGGATCCAATGCATCAGCGCCTTGGGAACCAGGATGGTTGATCGTCGGTAACTGGTCGAGGCTGGTCAAACCCAAATCATCTAAAAACTGTTTGGTCGTTGCAAAAAGTGCGGGGCGTCCCACGGCTTCGCGGTGACCAATCACTTCGACCCAACCGCGGTCTTCTAATTGCTTGATGAGCAACGAATTGATAGTGACTCCCCGAATATCTTCCATATCGCCACGTGTCACCGGTTGACGATAGGCGATGATGGCCAACGTTTCCAACGTAGCACGGGTATAGCGCGGGGGTTTTTCTGGATGCAAGCGGTCTAAGTATTCGCGCATTTCAGGGCGGCTCTGAAAGCGCCACCCTGAGGCCACTTGGACCAACTCAACCCCCTTGGTCGTCCACTCCAAAGCGATCTCTTGAAGTAATTCTTTGAGCGTGTCGGCACCCACCATATCGTTGAATATGGTTCGCATTTCGCGGACCGACAAAGGTTGTTGCGAGCAAATCAGCGCAGTTTCGAGGACTCGCTTTGCTTCGGACGTATTGATCATGAAGCGTTTCCGGGCGGTTTGCTCATCCTTAGGGGGTAAGCAAAGCGGTTATGTTTTGGGCAAAAGACGGTGTAAAACACCGCAACTGCCACCTAGAACCGCATATTTAAGCAGGGCTGCTTGCGGTTGCTGTATTGTAGCTGAGCCCCCAGCGGTTCAGTAAGTTCATGAAATCTAAGGGTGGCGCGGCCTCGAAAGCCAAGGCAAGCCCGGTGATGGGGTGTTGGAATGCCAAGCGAAAGGCGTGCAAGGCTTGGCGAGGCATGCAATCAACAACAACCCCACCGTAAACCGTATCCCCGACCAAGGGGTGGCCTACAGAGGCCATATGCACTCGGATTTGATGGGTTCTTCCCGTGTGAAGCACACACTTTACTAAACAGCCTTCTTGGCTATTAGCCAAATAAATAAGATCGGTTTTAGCGGTTTTACCTGGCGATTTCAATATATCAACCACCGCCATACGCAAACGATTGCGAGGATCACGCCCAATCGATTCCTCAACGGAGCGCACTGCCGCACCGCTCCATGGCCCATGACCTACAGCCAAGTATTGACGGCTCACAGTTCGCGCTGCGATAGCTTGAACCAACGCATCCATTGCCTTTCTGGAACGGGCTACCACCATGAGACCGCTGGTGTCCTTGTCAAGCCGATGCACTATTCCGGCCCGTGGAACCTCTGAAATTTTGGGGTCGTGAGCGAGCAGGCCATTAAGCAAAGTTCCGCTCCAATTGCCTGGTGCGGGGTGCACCACCAAACCTGCTGGCTTAGAAATAACAAAGATGTCCTGGTCTTCATAAACCACCTGCAAATCCATAGACTCTGGTTTAAAGGCTTTACTTTGCGGCGTGGGTCGCATTTCTATGGCTAGCGCATCACCTGCTTTGACAGTCAAGGACGGCTTAGTGACCACCTTGGCATTCAATTGCACGCATCCCGCATCAATGAGTTGCTGCAAATAGTTTCGTGAAAACTCAGGAACAGCATGCACCAAAGCGCGGTCGAGTCGCTCGTCATGGTGTGCTAAGTCAACCTTGGCCTCGCGCCACTCAGCCTCCACATGAAAGTCTTCACTTTCCTGCGTTTCCTCTGACGGATCGAGGTCGACCGATATAATGGACGGGCTTTGATTTATGAAAGTATTCATGATGTTGAGAGTCAAATTATCGGTCGTTTATGCCCTGCTAATTACAGTGGGCGTGAGCTTATTAACGGCCTGCTCAACCCCTGTGGTTGATAAGACAGCCGGCATGAGCCCCAGCAAAATATATGCGGAAGCGCAAGACGAGATGTCTTCAGGCCGCTTTGAAAAAGCCATTCCCCTGCTCGAAAAATTAGAAGCGCGTGCTGCCGGCACACCTCTTGCGCAGCAAGCCCAAGTCGATAAAGCCTACGCCCATTACCGGGCGGCAGAACCTGCACAAGCAATTGCCACCCTCGACCGGTTTATGCGTCTTCACCCTGCAAGCCCTGCCATTGACTACGCCTTGTACATCAAAGGCCTTGTCAATTTCAACGAGAACCTCGGAATTTTTGGAAGCTACACAGGCCAAGACTTAGCCGAACGCGACCAAAAGGCCGCTAAAGAATCCTTTGAATCATTCAAAGAGTTGACGACCCGTTTTCCAGACTCGCGCTATACGCCAGATGCATTGCAGCGCATTACCTACATTGTTCAATCCTTGGCGAAATACGAGGTGTACGTTGCTCGCTATTACTTTAAACGGGGCGCCTACCTTGCGGCCATTAACCGTGCACAAATCGCGATCACAGACTACCGCGATGTACCTGCCGTAGAAGACGCACTTTTTATACTCTACCAATCCTATGCTGCGCTTGGCATGGCGCAATTGCGTGATGACACCAAACGGGTTTTAGAAACCAGTTTCCCCAAATCCATCTTGATTCAAACCGACGGCAAATCAGAGTCGAAATCTTGGTTCAAGTGGAAGTAATGGGAAGTGATGGCTGCAAGGCGTTAAGCGCAAGGTGCCAGGCTTCTGGGTCAGGCAAGCGCTGCATGGCTGGAAGCGCCGCCATCAATTTTCGACCGTAGCCCATCTTTAGCAAGCGTACATCGCAGACCACTAAGATTCCTCGGTCTATTTCAGACCGAATCAAACGGCCAGCCCCCTGCTTTAAGGCAATACTTGCAGTAGGCAAGTGCAAATCTTTGAACGCATTTTTACCCAATACTTGCATCGCATGGGCCCGTGATTGCATCAAAGGATCATCGGGAGGTGCAAATGGCAGCTTATCGATCACCAAGAGTTGGAGTGCGTCTCCTGCGATATCGATACCCTCCCAAAAAGAGGCCGTAGCCACCAAGATGCAGCCGCACTCCCCTTGTTTCGGATCTTTGCAAAATCTATCAATCAAAGCGCGTTTTGCCGCCTCACCTTGGACCAATACATCCATCGCCATGCCGCCATCTGCAAAAAGCGCTCTTAGTAAGCTGCCAAGGTGGTGCATAGCCTTCTTCGTCGTGGTTAGAACCAGTGTGCGGCCATTTAAGCGCGAAGCCCCCTCAAAAATCAACTGAGCAACGGCTTGGGTGTGCCCTGCTTCGCTGGGTTTGGGAAAGTCCGGTGGGACGTACACCGAGGCTTGTTTCATATAGTCAAATGGACTTTCAACCTTGAGCACTTGCGCACCTTCCAAACCACAAGAATTCACAAACCAACTCAGCTGGTCATCAACCCCTAAAGTAGCCGATGTAAAGATCCAGGATTTTTGACTCTTAACATCTGGATCGGGCTGAAGCACAGAACGCATGGCCTCAGCAATATTCAGAGGGGACTCTGACAAACGCAAATGGACGCCAAGCTCTACCCAGCGGGCGCAGCCTAGGGCTATGTCTTGAGCAAAATAGAGAATGGCTTTTGAACCATTTTCAGCGCGTTGCGCCAAAGCAGTGAACTCCGGTCCCCGTTCATCCATCTGCAGCAAAATGTTGTGCGCGTTCTGTAAGGCAGCCACACAGTCGTTCACACCGGTCTGCCAATCGTTGCTCCACAGGCCTTTGGGCGCGGCATCTTTCCAGCCTAAGCGAGCGCTTGTTCCAAGGGGTTTGACCGCCTCTTCCAAAACTCGGGCGGCACCCTCGAGTTGGGCCTGTAAACCGAGCCAATCCGAGAAGCCTCGCGCCAAACTTTGGCCGACCATCAGCACATCTCGGCCCAAAGACTTCAATTGCCCGGTACTGAACTGGCGTGCTAAAAATTGGACTCCGATATCGTTGAGGTGGTGTGCTTCGTCAAAAATAACCGTCCTTACCGAAGGCAAAAGTTCTGCAACACCAGATTCACGGATATTCAAGTCGGCAAAAAATAAGTGGTGATTCACCACCACGACATCGGCCTTCATCGCGTCTTGCCTTGCCCACTGGGTATGGCAATGGTTTGCGTGTGGACACTGGCTGCCTAGACAATTTTCGCGGGTTGAAGTCACCAGCCCCAAAACGGGTGATGCGTCGTCTAAGTCATTGACCTCAGCAATATCACCGGAACGCGTTGATAAAGCCCAATCTTCCACCCGCGCGAGTTGTCTCAATGCGACAACATCTAGGTTCTCAGCTGCTTGACGGGCTGTCGACAAGCCTTGCATACAAAGATAACTGCTTCGACCCTTGAGTAAGGCGACCCGCAAAGACAAGCCTAAGGCTTTAAGTAAGCGCGGAATATCGCGAACAAAGAGCTGGTCTTGCAGAGCCTTGGTTGCAGTCGAAACCATCACGCGCTCACCGCTAAGCAAAGCGGGGACCAAATAAGCGTAGGTTTTACCCACTCCTGTTCCTGCCTCCACCGCCAAAATTTTTACCTCTTCAATGGCATTGGCCACAGCTTTTGCCATTTCAACTTGGCCTGGGCGAGGAGCGAAACTCGTCATGGCCTCAGACAACAAACCGCTGTCAGAAAACACCGCCTCCACTTGGGTGCGCAAGGCCATCAATGCACTTTGGGATTAACGGGTAAAGGCGGCGAGGGAACCGCTGGAGGCTGGTCCAGCCGTTTTTGTCTATCGTCGATCCGTTTTTTCGCATCAAGTATTTTTTGATCGTACGCAGCTTGGTTGCTTATGCGCTGTTGTGGTGTCGGCGCATTGCTATTTTTTGGAGCAGATGCTCTGGCAGTAGGAATCTTTGCGGTACTGGCGTGGTCCTGCACTTTAGTTGATTGAGAATTACGTTTATCCTTTTGGTTAGATTCAATGGCATTAGGATCTAATTTTCTTTCAAACTCCAGGCGTTCATTGGTTTTTTCTTCTAGCCTGACACGTTGCTGGGCTGCTCTTTCAATGCGTTCTAGTCGGGCAAGTGCAAGGTCTTTTTGTTTGAGTTCGTCAAGAACCGCTCTACGTTCACTGGCCACTTTACGCAAACACATTGACACTGCAAAGTCAGCATAACAAGCACGTTCTTTTGCATCAAAGGCTTTGGCAGCATCGGAGCGTTGCGATTCGATAGCCATGCGCTGCGCGTCTAGGCTCTCCAACACTTGGTCTGAGTCAGCAAAAGCAACGCGCAGGCCCAGTGCGATTAACAAGGCCAGTATTTTTGGAATATTCATGTCAGTCGCGTATACACCGAACGGCGCTCAAGGGCTAGAAACTCGGCAGACTGCATTTCATTTAATCGGGACACTGTTCTTGGAAACTCATGGGCTAAAGGACCTTCGGTGTACAGCTTTTCTGGAGGTACATCGGCGGACATGATCAATTTGACACGCCGGTCGTACAAGACATCGATCAGCCACGTAAAACGCCTCGCTTCAGAGCCTCGATTGACCGGCATGTAAGGAACATCGCTTAACAAAACGGTACTGAATTGGCTCGCAATTTCAAGGTAATCATTTTGTGAGCGTGGCCCGCCACAAAGTGCTTTGAAATCAAACCACACAAGGCTCCCTGCGCGTCGGCGGGCTTGAATGTCTCGGGATTCAATATGCAAAATAGGATCTTCATCACGGCACATCGCCAATTTCTCAAAGGCCTGGCTCATAGCAACATCCGCGGCAGGACCGGCCGGTGTATGGTACAGATCGACCTGCTCCAATGTCCGGCTTCGGTAGTCAATGCCGTTGTCCACACTGAGCACTTCCATCGTTTGGTTTAACAAGGCAATGGCGGGTAACACCCGGTCCCTGTGCATTCCCCCAGGGTATAAATCATCAGGCTTGAAATTAGACGTGGTGACAAAACCAACGCCATTGTCAAAAAGAGCCAAAAGCAAACGGTGCAAGATCATGGCATCGGTAATGTCGGCAACATGAAACTCATCGAAACAAATGAGTTTGTATTTTTCGGAAATTCTTTGGCCCAATACATCGAGTGGATTGACCGTGCCTTGCAAATCATGAAGTTCTCGGTGTACCTCGCGCATGAACTCATGAAAATGCAAACGCGTTTTACGTTGGATCGAGACGGCTTCAAAAAAACAATCCATCAAAAAACTTTTTCCCCGCCCTACTCCGCCAAACATGTAAACGCCCCGTGGAATCGGTGGCCGATTGACTATTTTTTTGAGTGCGTTGGAACGCTTGCCTTTGTAGGCTGCCCATTCGGTTGCGCAGCGCTCCAGAGCATCTATGGCACGCAGTTGAGCGGGGTCGCTTTGAAAGCAGCGAAGTGCGAGTTCTTTTTGGTAATTTTCGAGGACGGTTGGGTACGCTGGCATAAGGGCTCTATTGTGCCTTGACAAGAAAAAAGCCCGATGTCACCAACGGGCTTTTTATAGGTAATACAAAACGTGATTAGAAGTTCAAGGTGCGTTTATCCACCGCCAAAGCGGCTTCTTTCGTGGCCTCAGACAGAGAAGGATGTGCGTGGCAGATGCGGGCGATGTCTTCAGCAGACGCCTTGAACTCCATCGCTACTACGGCCTCAGAGATCAACTCGGATACCTGTGGACCCACCATGTGAACACCCAAGATTTCGTCGGTCGTGGCATCAGCAAGAAACTTCACCATACCGGTGGTGTCGCCCAAAGCGCGGGCACGGCCATTAGCGAGGAACGGGAACGTGCCGGCTTTGTACGCCACGCCATCGGCTTTGAGCTGTTGTTCGGTACGTCCCACCCAAGCGATTTCTGGGCTGGTGTAGATAACCCAAGGAATGGTGTTGAAGTTGACGTGCCCGTGTTGGCCAGCGATACGCTCAGCGACAGCCACGCCTTCTTCTTCGGCTTTGTGCGCGAGCATCGGGCCACGCACCACATCGCCCACCGCCCACACGCCGGCCACGTTGGTTTTGCAATCGCCGTCCACCACAATGGCGCCGCGCTCGTCGAGCTGCAGGCCAATGGCTTCGGGGTTCAAACCCATCGTGTTGGCCACGCGACCGATCGAGATGATGAGCTTGTCGGCGTCCAGCACCACCGCTTCGCCTTTGGCGTTGGTGTAATTGACGGTGACGCCCTTTTTGCCGTTAACGATATCGCCGACTTTCACGCCGAGTTCGATCTTCAAGCCTTGTTTGTCGAATGCCTTTTTAGCTTCTTTGGCGATTTGCTCGTCCACTGCTCCAAGGAAGGTCGGCAGACCTTCGAGGATGGTGACTTCTGCGCCCAAACGACGCCAGACAGAACCCATCTCCAAACCGATCACACCCGAACCAATCAAGGCCAGTTTCTTAGGCACAGTGCCACCAACTTTACCGATCTGCAATGCACCGTCATTCGACAACACATTAACTTCGTCAAATGGGGTGCCTGGCAACGCACGGGCGTTCGAGCCTGTCGCGATGATGATGTGCTTGCCCGTGATCACCTCTTCAGCCTTGCCTGCCACGTTGATTTCGTGACCGGCTAAGGTGGTTTTGACAAACGAGCCGCGACCATGGAAGAAGGTGACCTTGTTTTTCTTCAACAAGTACAAAATGCCATCGTTGTTTTGCTTCACCACGTTGTCTTTGCGGGCCAGCATCTTGGCCACATCCATCGTCACATCCATAGCGCTGATGCCATGGTCTGCGAAATGGTGATTGGCGTGGTCAAAGTGTTCGCTTGACTGCAGCAAGGCTTTAGACGGGATGCAACCCACGTTGGTACAGGTGCCGCCGGGCGCTGGGCCACCGGCTGCGTTTTTCCACTCATCGATACAAGCGACTTGGAAACCGAGTTGAGCAGCGCGGATGGCTGCGATATAGCCACCAGGTCCACCGCCAATGACGACGACGTCGAATTGTTTAGACATGAGAATCCTTCAATCAGATGTCAAACAACAGACGCGCTGGGTCTTCCAGCGCTTCTTTCATCGCCACCAGCCCCAAGACAGCTTCGCGCCCGTCAATGATGCGGTGGTCATACGACATCGCGAAGTAGTTCATCGGACGAACCACCACTTGGCCGTTTTCGACCATGGCGCGGTCTTTTGTCGCGTGTACGCCCAAGATGGCTGACTGTGGCGGGTTAATGATCGGGGTCGACATCATGGAGCCGAAAGTACCGCCGTTGGAGATGGAGAAAGTACCGCCAGTCATCTCTTCGATACCCAACTTGCCATCACGGGCTTTTACGCCATATTCGGCGATTTTTTTCTCGATGTCGGCAAAACTCATTTGGTCGGCGTTGCGCAGGATAGGAACCACCAAACCGCGTGGCGAGCCCACAGCGATACCTATGTCGAAATAGCCGTGGTAGACGATGTCATTGCCGTCAACTGAGG
>SXSX01000128.1 GCA_005793295.1 Burkholderiales bacterium
TCTGGTGCTGACCGACATCCGAAGTAATGTAGGTCTCTACATCTTTGGTCATATTCCAAAGCGTTTCCACCACGTACTGCGGCTTAATCACATCCCCTTTGCCCGGGTTATATTTCATGCAGTCGCGTTTACGCCAGGCCTCAATCGTGTCCCACCAAGCACCTAAGGCGCTGCTGTCAGGTTTGACTGCGCCTTCTTTGATCATGGCGATCATCTCAAGGAGCACGTCTTTAACATCACCCACAATCGGGATATCTACCTTGACTCGCTTGGAAATACTTGAAGGATCAATGTCAACATGAATGATTTTTCTCTCGTTTTGTGCAAAGTGTTTGGGGTTACCAATCACTCGGTCATCAAAACGCGCACCCACTGCCAACAAGACATCGCAGTGCTGCATGGCGTTGTTAGCTTCTACGGTTCCGTGCATGCCCAGCATGCCCAAGAATTTTCTATCGCTGGCTGGATAGGCTCCCAAGCCCATCAAGGTATTGGTGCAAGGGTAGCCCAGCATATCCACCAACGTCCGCAACTCCACAGACGCGTTACTCAATAAAACGCCGCCACCGGTGTAAATATAGGGCCGTTTTGCCGCTAATAAAAGTTGAAGCGCTTTGCGAATCTGTCCGCCGTGGCCCTTTCGTACGGGGTTATACGAGCGCATTTCTACAGCAGCCGGGTAACCGGCATAAGGCACCTTTTTGAACGAAACGTCCTTAGGGATATCGACCACGACCGGTCCAGGACGCCCGCTGCGAGCAATGTGGAACGCTTTTTTCATGGTCTCAGCCATATCGCGGGCGTCTTTTACCAAGAAGTTGTGCTTAACAATCGGTCGGGTAATTCCCACGGTGTCGCACTCTTGAAAGGCGTCTAAGCCAATGGCGTGGGTCGGTACTTGACCCGTAATAATCACCATTGGTATGCTGTCCATATAGGCCGTTGCGATGCCAGTGACCGCATTGGTCACACCGGGACCCGACGTTACCAGCGCAACACCTACGTCACCCGTCGCACGCGCATACCCGTCGGCCGCATGCACTGCCGCCTGCTCATGGCGCACTAAAACGTGCTGAATCGTGTCTTGTTTATAGAAAGCATCGTAAATATGCAGCACCGCGCCGCCGGGGTAACCCCAGATATATTTAACGTTCTCTGCTTGGAGAGCTTTGACCAAAATTTCTGCGCCACGCAGTTCTTGGGTTGAATTTGCACCTGCGATTTCTAACGCGGCACCGGCCGAAGCCATTTCTACTTTTGATATTTCCATGATGAACCTTTGTGAATTTCTCTAACGAAAGACCTTGGGTGCCCCTTCGCAAACTCTTGTGAAGCCGCGTTGGGACTTGAGGTCAAAGCCATAAGCGCATTGAATGTTGCGCCGAACCATGACCCGTTTGCTTTTTTACTGCAAAGCGGATTATCGCACTGCAACATGCGATTTTAAGAAAGTGACGGACAAATGCTGCGTAAGAATGGAATAATCCACCGCTAAGCAAACCATTTAGGAATCCTTGGTCAGTGCGTCACTTCCATTCTCAGCTTGAGGGTTAAGTCTTTTGGCCACCGAACAAGAGCTCTCCGATTTTTTAAAAAGCGTGGAGAGACGCGCCTTCAAGCGCTCGATGTACCACGTTCGCAACGAAGAGTCCGCCTTAGACATTGTTCAAGACAGCATGATGAAGCTTGCAGAACACTACGGGCACAAATCCCCCGAAGAGCTTCCCATGCTTTTTCAGCGTATTTTGGTCAACTGCATCATGGACTGGTTTCGTAGGCAAAAGACCCAAAATGCCCTTTTTTCCCGGGTGAGTGATTTTGAATCTGGAAATGCAGAAGATAACTTTAATATTTTGGAGGTATTGTCCCAATCTGCCAATAGTGAACAAAATGAAAGTGCTGAGAATCAAGCGGATCGGGCCCAAACTTTGCAACAAATAGAAATAGCAATTCAGGAACTCCCTGCGCGTCAACGAGAAGCCTTCCTCATGCGTTATTGGGAAGAAATGGACGTTGCCGAAACTGCTACAGCGATGGGTTGCTCGCAGGGAAGCGTCAAAACGCACTGTTCTAGGGCGGTGGCCGCACTAGGAAAGGCACTTATTGTCAAGGGAATACACATATGAACAATCATTCAACGATGAAAAATCTAAATTCAGAACAAATCATGGACGCCTACGGCGAACGCCTTTCGGCTTGGCTAGACCAAGCTGCCAAACAAGTTCCTGCTGATGTGATGGAACGCTTGCGTGCGTCGCGGATGCAGGCCATAGCCAAGCGTCGTGTTTTGAAAATCGAAACAGCAACTTCCGTTTTCGCCACTAATTACACCGCAACGCTTGGTGGCGATGCCCATTTCGGCTTCTGGGGCAGAGCCGCTAGCTTTCTTCCCTTGGTTGTATTGCTCGTCGGATTAATCGGGATTGGCGTACTTCAAGAAAATCAGCGGGCCGAAGAGTTGGCTGAAGTAGATACTGCTATTCTTACGGATGAGCTTCCACCAAACGCCTACACGGACGCTGGATTCGCCCAGTTCCTCAAGGCATCCGCTCGGGATTAGATTGCGCTTATTTTGCTGATTCGTATTTCAATGCCCCAACCTCGATCTTGGAATGCGCTTTGTGCCTTGCTCATTGCGCTTTTTCTCCCTTTTTCTTCCCAAGCCCAGTCAACAGACGTTGGCACAGCTACCCCGTTAACCCCAAAAGCAGCTGGTAAAACTTTACCCTTACCTCCCTCGATGTCGCCTACTGTTGCCTGGAATACCCTCAGTGCAGACCAAAAAACCGCATTAGCGCCACTGGCAACCACTTGGGGGCAAATGTCTGCAGGACACCAGCGAAAGTGGATTGCGTTGTCTGCTAACCATCCCCAAATGACAGCGGATGAAAAAGACAAGCTCCAAGCAAGAATGGTTCAGTGGGCAGCGCTCAGTCCGAAAGAGCGCGAACAAGCGCGGTTGAATTTTGCCAACACCAAAAAAATTCTTTCCGATGGACGCGCTGCCACATGGGAAACCTACCAAGCCTTGAGCGATGAGGAAAAGAAAGCCTTTGCTCAATCCGCTCCCAAGAAACCCTCAGGTGCAGCCGTTGCCGCGAAACCTGTTCCTGCCAAAAAGCTCGCTGAGGTTCCCGTCACTCGAAAAACGCCGCCGCCGGTGACTGACGACAAGAACTCAACGCCTCTGATTAATCGCAACACGTTATTGCCTTACATAGCGCGGCCACAGGCGTCTGCCTCTGCCGCCGCAGCATCGGCTAACTAACAGCATTGGCAAAGACGAAAGCGACTGTGAGCTCCAATGAAATGAAGACGCCTGGCCTGTGGAGACGGATGGCCTGCTGGGTGTACGAGGGAATGCTCTTATTTGGCGTAGTTTTTATCGCTGGATACTTATTTAGCACGCTAAGTCAAACACGCAATGCCCTTGACAACCGCCATGGGCTTCAGGCTTTCATCTTTTTGATTTTCGGTATTTACTTTGTGTGGTTTTGGTCAAAAGGCCAAACTTTGGCTATGAAAACGTGGAATATTCGCTTGGTCGATCTTCAAGGCGAAGCAGTTTCACAAAAGCGCGCCTTGCTACGCTATGTTCTTGCATGGGTGTGGTTTCTGCCGCCCTTGCTGGTACTGGCTCCATTGGAAGTTGATACCTTCGAGACCAGCGTTATCGTGGTGGGCTGGGTTCTGGTTTGGGCGATTCTGAGCCGCTTTCACCCAGAGGGTCAGTTTTGGCATGACGCCGCCGCCAAAACACGGCTGGTATCTTCGGTTCCACTGAGCCGATAATCCAAGGTATGCAAGAGAAAACCTCCGATTCAAAAGCCCTCTCGGCAAACCCCCAAAAAGACCGAAAAGGCCTGAGTCGGCTTTTTCACGCCATGCTGTATTCATTTGCAGGGTTGCGTGCCGGTTGGGACGAGCCTGCGTTTCGCCAGGAATGTATTGCAGCCATCGTACTGATTCCGTTGTCGTTTTGGGTTGGCGCCCACTGGGTTGAAGTTGCGCTGCTGATCGGGTCCATTATTTTGTTAATGGTGGTCGAATTACTCAACACCGCGGTTGAGTCCGCCATCGACCGCATTGGCCCCGAGTGGCATGACCTCTCCAAAAGGGCTAAGGACATGGGCAGCGCAGCAGTCTTTCTTTGCTTAGCGCTGTGCGCAGGTATTTGGGGCGCCGCCCTTTACCACCGCTTCATTTAACCAGTTTTTTAAATCGCAGTTTCGTCGAGTTCACCGGTGCGAATGCGCACCACACGTTCTACCGCGGTCACAAAAATTTTGCCATCACCGATTTTTCCGGTGTACGCCGCTTTCACAATGGCATCCACGCAGCGGTCGACATCCATGGCTTTGACGACCACTTCGACTTTGACTTTAGGCAAAAA
>SXSX01000129.1 GCA_005793295.1 Burkholderiales bacterium
GGCGCACATCATTGCCTTGCACGAAGTGGGATCAAACAATCCTGATGGCGTTGAAATCAAGGCCACCAAAGGTGCCGATGGACACCCTTTGGATGGCATCCCTTTTCATCCTTACTACACGGTTCATGATATTTTTGCAGTGAGCATGTTTTTGATGGTCTTTACTGCCATCATTTTCTTCGCTCCGGAATTCGGCGGTTACTTCTTGGAATACAACAACTTCATTCCTGCAGACCCCCTGCAAACGCCTTTGCATATTGCACCTGTTTGGTACTTCACGCCTTATTACTCCATGTTGCGGGCGATCACTGGTGAAATGATGATTGCATTGATTGCCTGTGTGTGGGCTGCGGCTGCTTTGAGCGTATTCAAATTCAAAATGCCGGTCGTGTTCAAGGGCCTGATTGTGGGTGCTGCGGTGGCAGTAACGGCCATGATGCTGTCGATTGACGCCAAGTTTTGGGGCGTCGTTGTCATGGGCGGCGCAGTGATTATTTTGTTCTTCTTGCCTTGGCTTGATAACAGCCCAGTGAAGTCCATCCGCTATCGCCCTGATTGGCATAAATACATGTACGGTGTGTTTGTGGTCAATTTTGTAGTCTTAGCGTATTTGGGTGTACAACCCCCATCTGCGATTGGTGAGCGTGTTTCACAAGTAGGAACATTGTTTTACTTTGGTTTCTTTTTGTTGATGCCTTGGTGGAGTGGTTTGGGTCAAGCCAAGCCGGTTCCTGATCGTGTTACCTTTGCTGCGCACTGAGTCGGAGTTCACTGAAATGAAAAAAATCTTACTAAGCGCAGTGCTCGTACTTGCATCTATTTCTGGTGCTCAAGCAGCTACTGGCGGTATTGCGTGGGACAAGGCGCCCAACAACACCAATGACCTCGCGTCGTTGCAAAACGGCGCCAAGTTGTTCGTGAACTACTGTTTGAACTGCCACTCCGCAGCTTTCATGCGCTTTAACCGGCTGAAAGACATTGGTTTAACTGACCAGCAAATCAAAGACAACTTGCTGTTTACGACAGACAAAGTCGGCGAAACCATGAAGGCTGCTATTGATCCTCGTCAGGCAAAAGAGTGGTTTGGTGCGAATCCTCCTGACTTGACCTTGATTGCACGCTCACGCTCCGCTGCGGGTCAGGGAACAGGTGCAGATTATTTGTATACCTACTTGCGAACCTACTATTTGGACGACGCCAAAGCCACGGGCTGGAATAATTTGGCGTTTCCTAACGTGGGTATGCCCCATGTGCTGTGGGAACTACAGGGTAAGCGTGCCCCTGTCTATGCAACAGAAATGGTGCATGGCCATGAAGCCCAAGTATTCAAAGGTTGGGAGCAGATCTCTCCTGGCAAGCTGACGCCAGTTCAATACGATCAGGCCATGGGTGACTTGGTTAGCTACCTTCAATGGATGGCCGAGCCGTCCCAAAACACCCGCGTTCGCGTAGGGGTGTGGGTCCTTTTGTTCCTCTCGGTCATGACGTTTGTGACGTGGCGACTGAATGCTGCGTTTTGGAAGAATATCAAGTAATTTGCGAGTCGTGTTTGTCAGTCGCCTAGGCGTTTGACGATCAATGCAGAGTGGGCTCGCCGCGGCAGTCCACTCTTTTTAATTTTTAGGAGTCCTTAGCCATGATGGTGCTGTATTCAGGTACAACCTGCCCTTTCTCTCACCGTTGCCGTTTTGTTTTGTTTGAAAAAGGCATGGACTTTGAAATCCGTGATGTCGACTTGTACAACAAGCCGGAAGACATTAATGTCATGAACCCGTACGGACAGGTTCCAATTTTGGTCGAGCGCGATTTGATTTTGTATGAGTCCAACATCATTAATGAGTACATTGATGAGCGCTTTCCGCATCCCCAGCTCATGCCTGGCGATCCTGTGGACCGTGCCCGCGTCCGCCTCTTTTTGTTGAACTTTGAAAAAGAGCTGTTTGTACACGTGGCGACTTTGGAGTCACGCGCTTCAAAGGGAAATGAAAAAGCTTTGGAAAAAGCCCGTTCGCACATTCGTGACCGTTTAACTCAACTGGCCCCTGTGTTTCTTAAAAACAAATTCATGATGGGTGACAACTTCTCCATGCTGGATGTGGCGATTGCTCCCCTGCTGTGGCGTTTGGAGTACTACGGAATTGACTTGAGTAAGAATGCGGCACCCTTGCTGAAGTACGCCGAGCGCATTTTTTCTCGGCCTGCTTACATTGAAGCTTTGACGCCTTCTGAAAAAGTGATGCGCAAATAACGCATTCATCATCTCAAAGTCTGCGAGATTGAGTATGGATACTGCAGAAACTACATCAACACGCCCTTATTTGGTTCGTGCAATGTACGAGTGGTGTGTGGACAATGGCTTCACCCCATTTTTAGTGGTTTCTGTGGATTCAAGTGTGCGGGTTCCCCAGGAGTTCGTGCGTGATGGAGAGATTGTTCTCAATGTCAGCGCTGGGGCAACCAACCAACTCAGTATGGGCAATGCGTTCATTGAGTTCAAAGGTCGGTTCAGCGGAGTCGCCCGCGATATTGTGGTTCCCATGGAGCGCGTGTCTGCTCTTTACGCGCGTGAAAACGGCCAAGGCATGACATTCCCAGTTCAGTCCGTTGACAAGGATAAAGGCGATAAGACTGAAAACCCTGCCGCGTCCGCTCCACCTGAGTCACCTCCAAAGCCCCGTCCCGCTTTGACGCGCATTAAATAAATAACAACGGCGCTCTCGGAGAAAAGCCAGTGCATGCTGGGTTAGAATTCAGCCCGTGCCGCTTTAGCTCAGTTGGTAGAGCAACCGCCTTGTAAGCGGTAGGTCGTCAGTTCGAATCCGACAAGCGGCACCATTTCATACTAGTTTCCTTTGCCCGCCATGGCAACCTTGAGACGAATCTGCGTGACATCCCACCCTTTGCTTCGCAAGTGGGATTGCATTGCAGGAATAAGCTGCCTGAGTTTGGATGCGATGGCGTTATTGTCTAGAACCAAACACCACACCGTACCCTCTACGGGGCCGGCTTTTATCCCAGAACGCAATAAGGGCGGTATAAGATGCTCTACAGATTTCAAACGCGATGCTGAATCGGTCGCCAGTTCTGCCAAGCGTGCGAGGGTTGGAGACTCTTGCGTTGCCTCTAGTACCGTCCAAGCTTTGTGGTGACGATGCATATATTCAATAAGGAGCAGTCCGCATGCAACTGATTATCACGGATTCTCGACTGGCTAAAAGCCGGGTCCTGCAAGTGGGCGGATTGGCATTGGCTTTGTGGTTAACGGGCATTTTCTTGGTGGTCACACTCTTATCCGGTGCGGTTTACCACTGGGTCCTATTAAAAGGTGCACGAGAAGGTTGGCCTGTGATCAGTACCGTGATGCGGTTGGTAGTGCGTGAAGAATTTGAGCAAAGAAACCGCTATTTGCGCGAAAACATCGAAGTCATGGCTAAAAAGACAGGCGAATTGCAAGCCAAGATGCTGCAGCTGCAATCCCTCGCGGAGCGGGTGTCCGGTTTGGCAGGGCTCAACCCCGAGGCCATTAAGGTGCAACCCGGTCAAGGGGGTGCGTTGGTCGCAGGTCGAAATCTTTCGCTTCAGGAATTGGAAGCTACATTGCAACTTTTGGATCAAACGGCTAGCCAGCGCACCGATGTGATGACGGCGATTGAATCGAGGTTGTTCGAGCAAAAAATGAAAAAAATGATGCTCCCGACCCAGTCCCCTGTTCCTAACGTGGCGACGGGCTCGGGTTTTGGAATGCGCATTGACCCTTTTCGTGGTCTTTCCGCCGTCCATGAGGGCTTAGATTTTCCGGCAGCGCCTGGAACGCCAATTTACGCCGCCGCCGGTGGGGTCATTGTGACCCAAGAATTTCATTTCCAGTTTGGCAATTTTCTAGAAATCGACCATGGCAACGATTTACTCACGCGTTATGCCCACTCGTCCAGAGTGTTTGTGAAAAAAGGCGACCTCGTCAAAAGAGGCCAAAAAATAGCCGAAGTTGGAAGTTCTGGACGCTCTACCGGCTCGCACCTCCATTTCGAGGTCTTGGTAAAGGGCGTTGCGCACGACCCACAAAGGTTTTTAGCTGCCTCTTCGCTAAAGCCGGCAATCGCCACTGCGCAACGGTAAAATCGACGGTTTAGTGGCGCCAATGAAAGAGACTCGGCAAGAGTCACTTTTAACCACCGCCCGCCGTGTTTTTAACGAATTGAAAAAGGACTGCGCTGTTCTGCACCCCTTGGTGGGATGTGGGCCAGTCTTGAACCCATGCCCCTCAAATTTTTGACAAAACTCTTTGGCAGTCGCAACGATCGCCTGCTTAAGCAGTACCGATCCACAGTGACGCGTATCAACGCGCTTGAGCCGCAATACGAAGTTCTCACTGATGAAGCGCTCAAAGGAAAAACGCAAGAATTTAAAACTCGGATTGCAGCGGGTGAGAGTTTGGACTCTATTCTTCCTGAGGCTTTCGCCGTCGTGCGTGAGGGCTCTAAGCGAGTCATGAAGATGCGCCACTTCGACGTGCAGTTGCTCGGCGGTATGTCGCTGCACAATGGAAAAATATCGGAAATGCGAACAGGCGAAGGAAAGACCTTAACCGCCACGTTGCCGGTGTACCTGAATGCACTCACAGGTAAAGGTGTCCACGTCGTCACAGTGAATGATTACCTTGCCAGCCGAGATGCCCGTTGGATGGGGCAGTTGTATTCCTTCCTCGGCCTGTCGGTCGGCATCAACACTCCGCATGTTCCCCGTGAAGAAAAGCAAGCCGCCTACCACGCAGACATCACCTATGGAACCAA
>SXSX01000130.1 GCA_005793295.1 Burkholderiales bacterium
CCCAGTGTGAAGTTGACTGAGCTTTGCACGGTATCAGTTCCAGCGCTAGCAGCTTCGGTGACAGAGTCAGTAGCACTGTCGACGATGTAGGTGTCATTGCCTGCGCCGCCCGACATGGTGTCATTTTCTGTGCCGCCGTCAAGCGTATCGTTGCCCGTGCCACCTGTGAGGGTGTCATTTCCAGCTAAACCATAAAGTGTGTCACCCTCATTGTTGGAGATCAGTATGTTCTCAAGATTGTTGCCTGTGCCCAAGGTAGCAGTACCAGTGAGTGTGAGGTTTTCTAAGTTATCACCGAGCGTGTAATTGACAGAACTCACAACAGTGTCTGTGCCAGCATTTGTAGCTTCGATGACGGTGTCAGCGGTGCTATCGACGATGTAGGTGTCATTGCCTGCGCCGCCCGACATGGTGTCATTTCCTGAGCCTCCATCGAGTTTGTCGTTACCAGAACCCCCTTTGATGTCATTGTTACCGCTGGTGCCAGTGATATCGTACGAATACCCCGCAGTAGATAAAAATAATTTTGCATTGCTATTGCTATCTAAAGTTTCCGTTGGCAGGCTATTCGCATGGTAAAAGTTCAACGGGGCGTTGCCATAGTCCAATGCGGTTGCGCCATCGTAAAACTTGACGGCCACTGAAAAGTCATTGATGGGGGTTGCCCCTACTTTCCAGCTTACGGGAAGTTTGAGGTCGGTCAGGCTGCTTACGTTGGTAATGGTTAACTTGCCATCAACAAAAGACTGTCCATCAATCGTGAATCCGTCTGGCAAAGTGGCTGTCGCTGTGAGTACTAAGCTTTTAGCGTTTAAAACACCAGGAAGCGTGATAGTGGCACTTGCTTTTCCCTCCACCTCGACATCGAAGGTACGTTGGCTATTGAGATCAACTTTGATTGTTTTACTGACGTCAATTTGTGTAAAGTCAACTTGACTCAATGACTTTGAAGGATTGAAAGAGTTGGTGCCAACCGCAGTAACAAGAACGCCACTTACGGCGTCACCTGAATTCCCCGTAAAAGCCCGCGCTGTGCTGTTGACCTTGACGTCCGAAGTATTTGTATTTTTTATTTCTTCAGGCGCAGGAGGTGCCCCTGGCGAGGGTGAAGCCAGCGGGTCTGCCACTGCTTCACGCGACGAGACCTTTGTTCCACCGTTAGCGGTGGTGGAGTGGGGCGTATCGGCTGTATTGCTTTGGGTTGCCGCTTCTAGCGCTTGGAGAATTTTTTCAATTTTTGCAGCCGTGTCCTGGGTGTCTTTGCCTAATCCGAATTCAATGCCACTGATTTTTTCAGGCGTATCGGGTAGCGATGCGCTGGCCAAACGAAAGCTGCCGCCTTCAACGGGTTTCAAAATACCAAGCCGCTTGATTTGATCTGCCGCAGACAGCGATTCACCGTTGCTAAACAACAGTTTGCTCTCCGGGTTGATCGCGGCTTGGAGTGCGCCTTGTTGCAGGATGTATTTCTCACCCGTGGTGCTTACCAGCATCAAGTCGAGATCGACGGCCTCAAACGAGGCGATCAGCGATGCATCAACCGGCAATTGGAATTGAACATCTCCATTTGCTCTGGTAACTGGGGCAATCAGGTGGGCGGTTTCGGTACTCATAGCGATTTTGTATTTTTAAAGGCTAGCGGTTTCAGTGCGGGTAGCTACCATATGGATCAGTTGCTCGTTGCGGTCTTTGTTTTCTGTAAGCAAACTATCTAGACGTGTGACAAATTGAGTACGCGAGGCGCTGTCGTTTTGCAGCGTTTGAGTGGACTGAGAGACCAAGCGGTTGAGCTCAAACTGCGCTTGGCTGGTTTGTTTTTGCGATTCGGTAAATTCCGTCAACAAAAGCTCGGTTTGGGCGGCGTGTTCAGCCATCAGGCGTTGGGTGTGTATCCACTGGGCGGCCATATTTTCAAAGCCGTGACGTTGAATGGTGTTGGAAGCGGTGGCGTGGGTTTGGAATGTCTCTACCAAGGTAGCGTTTTGGCGTTCCAATACGTCCGAGGCGCGCGACTGGCTCTGAGACATCTCCGTTTGGCTTTCAGCCATTCGCTTCATACCCGCTTGCATGGTTTGAAGCATGTGAAGAACATCTTCTTTTTGGGAAGCTTGCTCGGTCAATTGATTGAGTAACAGAGCGCTGCTGTGGTTTGCGATTTGCATTCCGCCCATGAGCGAACCCATGCCTTGCATTAGCTCACGAACCCGGCGCTCGGATTGGTCCAGCGCGACGGTTAAACCGCGAAGCAGGGGCGAGTGTTCCGCTAAGTTGCTTAGGGCCGCGGTAACGGGCTCTAGGTCAACCATGGAGAGGTTTTTGTGGTCGTCGGTAATGTCCATCATGAACGACGTACCGGATTGAACCAAGGCCACCAGGTCGCTTGTCGCGCTTTTCACTGAGACCATCAGCAGGCCCATGATGAGAGAGCCCAAGACGCCAAATAACGACGCGCTAAAAGCAACGCCCATCGCCTGCATAGGCGCGGTCAGACGGGCAACGAGCTCGGTAATTGCGCCCACGGGGTCCGTCATCCCCGCGCCTAAGCTGAAGGAGCCAATCAACTTTCCGATTTCTTCTAGAGCGCCAAGCAAACCAATAAAGGTTCCTAAGAGGCCCATGCCAACCATCATTCCAGACATGAAGTTCGATAGCATCAAGCGGCGACTTTGGCTAGCGCCAAAACGCTCTAGTTCTGCTTCAACGGCGGAGTGTTGAACGCTATTGAGCGCCTTACCGCGCAATTCCTCTATCAGTTGTAATAGCAGAGCAATATCAAAATGCTTATCTGCGCGGTTAATCAGGATTTGAATTTCAGCGTGGCTGGCACCGTCTTTAACGGCTTTGCGAAATTTATAAAAGTGAATGAACTCTTGGTTGATGCGGTAAATGTGTGCGACCATTTGGTAGCAGCCCACCGCAATCAAACCAAAAATAACGTAGTTAATTTGGGGATGCGGGTTGCCCTGAACGGTTGCGGCGATAGCGCCGTAAAAAAGAACTGTGCCTAAAAATACCAAGAAAACAGGGATACCAACGAAGTAGTAGTAGCGGTAAAGTTTTTTCATTTTGGTGTTTCCATCAATCTCAATTAAGTGGGTTCGCGCAAAGCACGTTGGGTAAAGCGGAACAAAGGCGAGAGCACATAGCTCATCACGCTTCGTTGGCCAAGAACAACGTCGGCATGTGCGGTCATTCCAGGCAAGATGGATTGTTTGGCTAACAAGCCTTTGGCGCTATCGGTTTGAATGACGACGCGGTAAAAGCGCTGGCCGTGTTCGTCGGGAACGGTATCAGCGCTCACTTCAACCACGCGACCTTCGAGGGAGCCGTAGACTGCGTATTCGTAAGCGCCTATCAAAACGCGGGTTTGAAGGCCCGGGCGAAGTGAGGCGCGGTCATCGGGGCGAACGCGGGCTTCAACCGCAACGGGACCGTCGCTGGGGGTAATTTCAAGCAAAGGCTCGCCGGGTTTGGCAACGCCACCAATGGTGTTGAAGTAAAGCCGGTTGATAAAGCCGCTGGTAGGAGCGCGAACTTCAGTTCGGGCTAAGCGGTCTTGGTCTCCATCCACAGCCAATTCAAACCGAGCAATCTCAGCACTCACCTGACTGAGCTCGGTACGAACATCGGCCCGAACCCGAGAATTCGATTCGCTTAAGCGCGCTGAGGATTCCGTAACCGCCGATTCCAAGCGCGTTAACGAACCCACTACATCGTTGTATTGTGTAGAGAGCCGCTGCGCTCTGCCTTGCGCCTCTAGCATTTCCATTTGGGAGGCTGCGCCTTTGCGAAATAAACCTTCCATCAAAGCGCTTTGCTTGCGTGCTAATTCCAGTTCGGTGGTTAGTCCTTGGGCGCGGGTTTTGGCTTCGGCTAAGTCAGACTGGCGTTGACTGACCTGTTGGCGCACCACAGATTTTTCAGCAAAAGAGCGGCTCGAGCGCTCGCGAAAGGCGTTGACTTCGAGCTGCTGAAGCTGTTCGGGAATTTCATTGGGGAAATTAATCGTACTTCGTCCTTCAGCTTCAGCGCTTAAGCGGGCGTGTTGCGCTTTAAGGCCCCAGAGCTTGCTTTGTCCTTGCTGAACCGAGGTATGGGCTTGTACCGCAGAAAGGCGCATCATCACTTCTCCCGCCTTAACGGCCTGGCCTTCGCGAACCAAGAGCTCGGTCACAATCCCACCTTCAAGGTGTTGAACAATCTGCGACCGGGCAGAGGCAATGATGCGGCCTTCGGCACGCACGATGCGGTCCACCGGAGCAAAGCAGGCCCACACTGCGATCGCACCGCCTAAGCCCAACAGAGCCAAAAGCAGCTGGTGATCACGTGAGGGCCAACGCCAAGCGAGTTTCATGGCTGCAACTTCACCAATACTTTGGCGTTGTTCGCACCGGCTTGGTTGCTCTCTTGAATTTTGAGATCAATCGCTCCGCCAACCACGCCGTTTTCTATCAACACGTTGCGAACGGTGTTGGCGCGGTAATACGACAGGCGCAGGGCTTCGGAGAAACCTTTGGGAGAAATCACCGTAATCAACCAGCGGTTGGTTCTGAGGTTGCCAAAAGTGGCAAGCTTGGTAACAATTTCGCTGCTTTCAGCGCTAGTCAAGGTGATGGCGTCTTTAGCGAAGTTAACCACCAAGCCGCCGCTGACGTCTTGAAGACTCACTGCCTCTGTACTTACTGGCGTTTTTGGCGCGGCCACAGCGACCGTTTCTGTTCGTGCAATAGGAGAAGCAGAGGCGGAAGTGGAGGAAGAGGAGGGCGAAGGCGTGGCAGCTGGGACTTGCGTCGCTTCGCTTTGTTTAATTTTTTGTTGTGATTCAACCAATCGGGCTTGGGTCGATTTGAGGTTGGCCTGTGCAACGCGAAGGTCATCTTGAAGCTCCGCCAAGGTGAACTCTGGTGTACCTGCTGGCGTAGTTTCCGCTGGGGTAGGGCCCAGCGTCACTTTGCGTTTGGATAGCTCGGCGATTTGTAAAGTAGCAGCCAGCACCACAATACTCATGACCGCGATCACAAACAACAGGTTGATCGCAAGGTTGGTTACGGCATCAACGTAGCCGGGCCAAAAAATATCTGACGCATCGTCAGAGTTAGAACTCACTGACATAATTTTCTTTCAAAGGTTGGATTGAGATTGAATATCGCTGAGCAAGCCCAAACGGTTAAGCAATTGCGCTTGGGCCTTCATTTGTTGACCGAGGGCTTGGGTTATCCGAGACCGCGCCCCAAACAAGCGATCGCTCGCATCAAGCGCTTCAAGGAGCGAACCTATGCGGCCCGTTTTTAATTGTTCGTTGACTGAATTCACCACGCTTTGAGCCGAGGTTTGTTCCGCTTGGGCGGCTTGCAGGCGCAAGGTGCTTGATTGCAACAGGGTTAAGTCTGCTTCTGTAGCTTGTGTGGTGCGTTGGGTCTCGTCGTCTAGCTTGGCTTGTCGGTTGCGCAGCTCGGCGCTGGCCTGTTGGGCTGCGAAATACTCTTTGCCGCCCATGGACAGGTTCCATGTCATGACCACCAAGGCGCGGGTATTCGTAAACGGAGCGTTGGTGCCACTCACGTTTTCTGTGGAGTCGTATTCCAGGCTGGCGCCGATAGCGGGTAGGTATTTACTGTATTCGGCGGTGACGAGGCTTTGTTGTGCGTCGACTTCTTTTTTAAGCGCCAGCAGTTCAAAGTTTTTTGTCTTCACCATCTCGCGGATCTGGTTGTTAGATCCTGGAACCGCTGGCAGCTGGTTAACAGAAGGAAGTTGCAAGGTTTGAGCGCTCGCGCTGGTCAGGCGGTACATCTCTTGCATCGCATTGCTGTAATTGGTTTGTTGCTCAAGGCGTGTTTGCCGAGCTGCTAAGACACGGGTACGGGCTCGCTCAAGGTCGGCTTGGCTCGCTGCGCCCGCGCTGGTCCGCGCTTCAAGGTAGCTCAGTATTTTGTTGAGTTGGTCGAGTTGGTCATCAGAAAAATTCAGAGTGATGCGGGCTACCGCTAAATCAACCGTTGCGCGAGCGGCTGCTAAGGCGATGGTTTCGCGCATAGCTTGCAGTCGCAAAGCGGTGGCATCTTTGTTTTGGCGACTGCTTTCAAATTCTTTGTAAAGCGAAATATTAAAAAGCGGCTGCGTAAGACGGGCAGATTGCGATGTGTATTGGTGGTTGTTTGAACCGGTGGCAATCGTTGTGGATTCTGATTTTTCAGGGCCTCCGGCCCAGCGCAAAGATGCGTTGGGTAACAAGTCAGCCCGCGTGACGCCAACCCGCGCTTCGGAGCTTTCGTATTGCGCTCGCGACGTCCCCCCAGTTTCAGTAGCACTGGGCTTTGGAGTCCGGGGGTTAATTTAACTGTTTTTGAATAAGCGTCTTGGCGTAGTCCGTCGGAGTCAGTCCTCCAAGGGATCGTTTAGGTCTCTCTTCGTTGTATTCCTTTC